>JBKPDA010000295.1:0-5236 GCA_046727635.1 Actinomycetota bacterium
GCGTAGGTGCGCTCGAGCTTCGCCTCCTCCTCCGCGGCGGCGCCGGGAGCCGTCTCGAACGCCAGCTGCTTGAGCCACTCCTTGTTCTCCACGAGATCGCGGCAGGTCTCGCCGTCGCGCCACTGATCGGTGTCGAGCAGCGCCAGGTGGAAGGGCAGGAGGGTCTTCAGGCCCTCGATGCGGTACTCGTGCAGCGCCCGGATCATGCGCCGCGTGGAGGCCTCGCGGTCCACGTCCCAGACGATCAGCTTGGCGATCATCGGGTCGTACAGCGGCAGCACCTCGTAGCCCTCCTCGGCGCCGGAATCCACGCGCACGCCGGGCCCGCCCGGCTCGACGTACGAGGCGATTGCGCCGGGCGCCGGGGCGAAGTTCTTCGAGGCGTCCTCGGCGTTGATGCGGCACTCGATGGCGTGGCCGCGCAGCACGATCTCGTCCTGGGTGAAGGGCAGCGGCTCGCCGGCCGCCACGCGGATCTGCTCGCGCACGATGTCGATGCCGGTGACCATCTCGGTGACGCAGTGCTCCACCTGCACGCGCGTGTTCATCTCGAGGAAGAAGTACTCGCCGTCCTGCAGCAGGCCCTCGACCGTGCCGGCCGAGCGGTAGCCCACGGCCCGCGCCGCCTCCGTGCCGATCTTGCCGATGCGCTCGCGCAGCTCCGGATCGACGGCCGGGGCGGGACTCTCCTCGATCAGCTTCTGGTGCCGGCGCTGCACCGAGCAGTCGCGCTCGAACAGGTGCACCACGTTGCCGTGTGCATCAGCGAGCACCTGCACCTCCACGTGGCGCGGGTCGGGCAGGTACCGCTCCACGTACACCGTGGCGTCGGAGAAGAACTTCTCGCCCTCGCGCGACGCGCCCTCGAACGCCTTCTCCAGCTCGGACTCCGACTCCGCCACGCGGAAGCCCTTGCCGCCACCGCCACCGGCGGCCTTGATCGCCACCGGATAGCCGATCGTCTCGTCGATCAGCTTCGCGGCGTCCTCCACGGTCGCCACCGGTTCGGTGGTGCCGGGCACGATCGGCACACCGGCCTCGCGCATCAGCTCGCGCGCCCGGGTCTTCGATCCCATCGCATCGATCGCGTCGGCCGGCGGGCCGATGAACACGATGCCGGCCTCCTCGCAGGCCCGGGCGAAGGCCGCGTTCTCTGCCAGGAAGCCGTAGCCGGGGTGGATCGCCTCGGCGCCGGACTGCTGCGCCACGTCCAGGATCTTCTCCACCACGAGGTAGCTCTCGGTCGCCGGGCCGGGGCCCAGCAGGAACGCCTCGTCGGCGCGCCTCGCGTGCGGCGCATCGCGATCGGGCTCGGAGTACACGGCCACGCTCGCGATGCCCAGCTCCTCGAGCGTGCGCATCACGCGAATGGCGATTTCGCCCCGGTTGGCCACCAGCACCTTCCCAAACATGCGGCGGGAAGGTTATGTGACCGCCTTTTGGGGCGCCCCGCCAGATTTCCTCAACACCCGGGCCAGAGCGTCGATGACGTAAGGGATGGGCCTGCTAGGACGCTTCAGCGTGCTGAGTTTGATGGCCACCGTCGTGCTGGGCACGCTGCTCGGCGCGACGCTGCGGAGCCAGATCAAGCACCGCGCGGTTGAGAACGCGGGTGAGTCTGCGCAGCTCATCGCGCGCTTTGGCATTCAGCCGCAGTTGAAGATCGACGACCTCGACCGAGGCCTCGACCAGGCGCACATCGCCGCGCTCGACAACGTCTTGCGCGCGGGCTACACGAGCGGGTCGGTCGACACGATCAAGATCTGGAACACCTCGGGCACCGTCATCTACTCGAACCGCCATTCGCTGATCGGCGGGAACGACGGCGGCGACCCTGGCTTCCAGGCGGCGCTGAAGGGCGACGTCGAGAACGGCATGGCCGACGACGACGACGACCGCGAAGGCGGCCAGGAGAGGCTGCTCGAGTCCTACGTGCCGCTGTACCTCGACAAGCAGAGCGGCGTGGACGGCGTATTCGAGATCTACACGGACTATGGGCCGGTGGCTGCCCGGATCCGCCACGACGAGCGGCGCATGCTCCTGGTCCTGGTGCTCGGCCTGGCCGCGCTCTACGGGGCGCTGTTCAAGATCGTTGCCGGCGCCTCACGGCGGCTACGCCACCAGGCTGCCGAGAGCAAGCACCAGGCGCGGCACGACTCGCTCACTGGACTCGCCAATCGCGGCTGGATGTACGAGCAGATCGAAACGGCCCTCGCGTCGCGCGCGCAGGCCGCCGTGATGGTCCTCGACGTGGACCGCTTCAAGCAGGTGAACGACTCACTCGGCCATCACAGCGGCGACCTGCTGCTTCGCACAGGCGCCGACCGTCTGCGCAACGCGGTGCGCGACTCCGACACGGTGGCGCGCATCGGTGGCGATGAGTTTGCTGTCCTGCTGCCCGACGCCTCACCGGAGACGGCTGATGCCGTGGCCGGTCGAGTGCACGAGTCCTTCCAGCACCCCTTCCGCCTGGATGGGGTGGACCTCGACGTACGCGTGAGCGTAGGCGTCGCGCTGTTCCCACCAGACTCTGTGAGCGTCGACGGCCTCCTGCGCTGCGCCGACCTCGCGATGTACGCGGCGAAGAGCTCCGGCGATGGGCCGGTCTTCTACGACCCAAGCCTCGAGTGCGAGGCGCACGAGCGGCAGGCGCGCCTGGCGATCGAGCCTGGTCAGCGCTCGGGCTGAGGCAGCGGCGCCGCGGCCCGGACGCGGCGCCTCGGCCCCCAGCGGAAGTACTGCGCCGACACCAGGAGCGCCAGAAGCACCGGCGCGCCGGCGAGCACGCCGGGGGGAATCCCGGCGCCCGCCTTGCTCAGCAGACCCAGCGAAGAGCCGATCAGGACCACCGCCAGCCCAAGCCGCAGCGTGGCCACCGGCAGCCGCACCGAAAGGTGGCTGCCGATCCAGACACCTGGCACGGAGCCGATCAAGATCGTCCCGGCCAAGCCGAAGTCCACGTTGCCGGCCACCACGTGCGCGAGGGCCGCGGCCCAGAGGAGGACCGCCGCGTGGAACACGTCGGTACCCACCACCCGCGTGGGCACGAGGCGGAAGATCATGATCAGGCCGACGGCGATCAGCGAGCCGCTGCCGGCGGACGTCGCGCCCAGCACGAAGCCGACCACGAGGCCGAGCGAGGCGGCCTTGAGCTTGTCCCGGCTCGTCATCTCGAAGTCGCGCCGCTCGCGGGCGACGAGCTTGGGTAGGAAGAGCGCGCGGGCAAGCACGGCGACGCCGGTGAGCATCAGCGCTCCGGCCACGGCGATCAGCAGCCCGTTGTCGAAGGACTTGCCGTACGCATGCTCGAGGCGGTGCAGCACGTAGACGCCGCCGATGGCGGCGGGCACCGAGCCCACGCCCATCCACACCGACAGCGGGAAGTGGACCGTGCGCTGGCGGAAGTGCCTCCAGCCGCCGACGGTCTTGGTCACCGCGCCATAAGCCAGGTCTGTGCCGACGGCCGTGACCGGGCTATAGCCGAACACCAGAATCAGAATCGGGGTCATGAGCGACCCACCACCCATGCCTGTGAGCCCGACCAGGACCCCGACGCCCAGGCCGAAGAGGATGATCAGCGGGTCCACGTCACCCGTGCAGGCCGCACTCGATCTTGTCGGTGCCGGCCCAGCGCCCGGCACGCCCGGCGCCCGGCAGCGTGCAGTGGGTGCAGCCCACCGAGGAGTAGCCGCGATCGTGCAGCTCGTTGTACGGCACGTCGTTGGCCAGGATGTAGTGCCAGACGTCCTTCTCCGTCCAGTCCGCCAGCGGGTTGGCCTTCCAGAGGTCGTGCTTCTCGTCCCAGTGGATCTTGGGCGTGCCGGCGCGGCTCGGCGACTGGTCGCGCCGCAGGCCTGACACCCACGCATCCACCTCTGACAGCGCCTCCTTCAGCGGCTCCACCTTGCGGATCCCGCAGCAGCCGTCGGGGTCGCTCTTCCACAGCTCGTCGCCGTGCAGCTGCCGCTGACGCGCGAGGCTCATGCCCTGGTAGACGTCCACCTTCACGCCGTAGCGCTGCTCCACCTTGCGCCAGGTCTCATACGTCTCCGGGAAGAGCAGCCCGGTGTCGAGCGTGAAGAAGCGAGCCTCAGGCTCGATCTTCAGCAGCATGTCCATGATCACCGAGGCCTCCTTCTGGAACGAGCAGGCCACGTAGAGGCGCGGGTGGAACTGGTCCACCAGGTACTCGAGCACCTCCTCGGCGCTCGAGCGCTCGAGGTTGGGCGTGCTGGTGAGCGGCTCTACACTGCGCATTCGCCTTCGCCCCTTACGACCTTGTAGGGCTCGTGGCGGTTCCAGTCGATGAAGTGGTTCACCGTCTCGAGGCTGAACTCCACCGGCAGGGACAGGTCCTTCACCTCCGCCTCGAAGGCCTCGGTGCCCACGCGCGCGGCGAAGGCGTTGAACTCCTCGCCCTCCTCGCGGTTCTGCTCGTAGTAGCGCAGCCAGCGCTCCACGGCGTCGGGCACCCGGCGAGCGGGCAGGCGCACCTTCAGGCGCTGGCCCATCGCCACCTCGCCGCCGTCGTACTGGCCGGCGATGTGCGCCACGTAGGCCGGCACCTGGCGGCCGCCCATCTTCATCGACGCGCCGTAGAAGCCGATGTTCGCAATGTGGTGCTGGCTGCAGCCGTTCGGGCAGCCGCTCATCTTGATGTGGATCTTCCGCGTCAGCGGGTCCTCGATCTGCAGCGTCTCGAGCCGCTCCTGCAGCGCCTTGTTCAGGCCCATCGAGGCGGTGATGCCGAGCTTGCAGCTGTCGGTGCCGGGGCAGCTCACCACGTCACTGATCTCGTGCGCCCCGGCGTCGCCCAGGTCGAGCTCCGTCAGGCGCTGCCAGACGTCGTAGAGGCTCTCGTCGCGCACCCAGCGCAGGATGAGGTTCTGCTCCACGCTCGTGCGCGCGTAGCCGCCGGTGAAGTCGCGCATGATCTGCGCGAGCCCGCTGAACTGCTCCGGCGAGAGGTCACCGCGCGTGACCTTCACGGCCACCGCGTTGAACCCGGCCTGCCGCTGAGGCGTCACGTTCGACTCGACGAAGCGGTCGAACTCGCGGCTGTCGCCGTTGGGCGAGCCGTAGCTGGTAGGAGACGCAGGCGCTGCGGCCTGCTCGTCGTCGACGAAGAGCAGCGGGTCGGGCGCGAAGTCGCGCTCGTTCACCCAGTCGCCCTCGAGCTCGCGGTCCACCTCTTCGCGGAAGGCGTCGATCCCGATCCGGTCGACCATGAACTTCA
>JBKPDA010000296.1:0-11330 GCA_046727635.1 Actinomycetota bacterium
CGCCAACCCCGCGCGCCGTGCGCTCGCTGCGCCCCTTGGTGGAGATGCCCGTGACGTGCTGGTTGCCCTGGAACGTGACGGTGATGCGGTGCGGGTAGAGGAACTGCGTGTAGGAGCCGAAGTCGTTGAACCCCTGCTTCACGCTCGTCGGGTTGCCGAGCACCGCCCGCATCTGCGCCTGCGTCATGTCCAATCTCACGCCAGCCATGCCCTTCTGCGGCCGAATGAGCCCCTGGGCGGGTAGCGCCCAATAGAGCAGCGCGATGGCGGGAGCCAGAGCGAAGA
Source organism: Actinomycetota bacterium (assembly GCA_046727635.1). Taxonomy (GTDB): domain Bacteria; phylum Actinomycetota; class Thermoleophilia; order Solirubrobacterales; family Thermoleophilaceae; genus JAICJR01. The sequence continues at coordinate 286 of JBKPDA010000296.1, forward strand.
GAGTCCTTCTCAACATCCGCGCACGGTACTCCTCGCGGCGGTGGTGGCCAAACGATGCAAGGACCCAGGCACCGCCGCGAACGGCGGTGCCGAGATCCAAGACGGCTAGTCGTGCAATGGCATGACCGGCAGGACGGTGCGGCCGAACGTGGAGTTCGTGACGGCCGCGAACGACGCGTACCAAGCCGCCGCAGCGGTGGCGAGCCCGACCCAGCCGCCGATCTTCACGACATTGGCGCTGCCGTTGGCATTGCCGATGCCGAGGATGAAGAACGTGGCCGCCAGCAGGATGAACACCAGGCTGATGGCCACCGTGGTCCGCAGGGAGGCAATCCACATGTACGACGTGAAGATGCCCCATGCGATCAGATACAGGCCCACGGTGTTGCCAACCGCATCGGCCGGCACCTTCGACGCGAAGAACTGGTCGAACGCCCAGAACGACAGCCAGAACGCGCCGTACGACGTAAACGCGGTCGCGCCGAACGTGTTGCCGGTCCTGAACTCCCACATCCCGGCGAGCAACTGCGCCAGGCCACCGTAGGTCAGGGCGAGTCCGAGCACGATCGGCTCGCTCTTCGAGCCCACCAGGTTCGTGTTGATCATGCTGAGCACGAACGTGGTCATTGCGAATGCCGCGAGGCCGAGGGGACCGGGGTCCGCCGTCACTGGCGCAACCGGGGCTCTAGCCACCCCGCTCTCGCCGCGAATCGGCTCGCGTGCGGTACCTGCTTCCATCGATGGTTCCTCCCTTCAGGGCTTGACCCGCCCCTCAAGTACCCGACGGAGGTAGCCCAGAAACGGGTCTTTACCCCGATTAGTGCTCGCTGCGGGCAGCTCGGCGGGCGAGCTCCTCGGCCAGCTCGCTGCGGGCGCGCGCCACGTCGGCGTCGTCGACCGAGTCGCGATCCGGAGCGGGCGGCGCGGGCGCCGGAGCCGGAGCGGGCCTGCGCCCGGTCAGGCGCCGGTAGACCATCCCAGCGGCCGCCAGCGCGACACCGGCCACCGCGTTGCGGCGCGGACTCATGCGGGCGCCCGGCGACGCAGCGGCGTGAACCGCTCCGCCGTGCGTCCCCCGCTACGTCGCCGTCGCTGGCGCACGCGCATGACGAGCACGGCGAGGTCGTCGCTGCTCCCGTGGTCCTGGAACTCGAGCACGCTCTGCTCGATGGTCTCGGCGATGTGCACTGCGTCCTGGTCCGCGCAACCGCGCAATAGGTCGATCAGGCGCTCCTCGCCGAAGAGGCCGTCCTCCTGGGAGCGCGCCTCGGAGACCCCGTCCGTATAGAGGATCAGGGACTCACCGGGCCTGAGCTCCACAGTCTCGTCGGTGATGTCCGGGTCCGGCACGAGGCCGATCAACGTGCCGGGGCTGCCCACGCGCTCGACCGTTCCGTCACGGCGCAGGAGCAGCGGCAGCGGATGGCCGCCGACGCCCAGCTTCAGGCTCACGCCGCCGCGGGGGCTCGGCTCGATCGACGCGTAGGCCACCGTGCAGAAGCGATCGTCCGAGCGTTGGCGCAGCATCGCTTCGTTCAGCGTGCCGAGGATGCGACTTGGCGCCGTCTGGCTGAGGGACGCCGTGCGCAGCGTGTAGCGGGTCAGCGCCGTGACGGCCGCGGCACGCGGGCCCTTGCCGCGCACGTCGCCGATCGCCAGGCCCCAGGTGGACTCGCCGGAGCGGTAGATGTCGTAGAAGTCGCCGCCCACCTCGGCGCCCTCCCCGGCCGCGAGGTAGCGCGCGGCCAGCTCCACGCCGGGGATCTCGGGGAGGTTGTCCGGCATCAGGCTCTGCTGCAGCGTGCTCGCGATGTAGCTGCGCTCGCCATACAGCCGGGCGTTGTCCACCGCGATCGCCGCGCGATTGGCCAGGTCCTCCGCCAGCGCCAGGTCCTCCTCGTCGAACTGGCGACCCGACTCGGAGGTGAGGAATGTGATCGCCCCCATCGCGCGGTCGCGCGCCTTGAGCGGGACGATGATCGCCGAGTGGAAGCCCAGATCGCGCAGGATCTGGAGGTGCTCCTCGTCGTGTGCGGTGCGCGCGAGCTGCTCGTCGCTGATCTCCGTGACGAGCGTGGAGCCGCCGCCGGCGATCGCCTTGTGCGCGCCGTGCTCGAGGTCGGTCTGCGGATAGCGCTGCTGCAGCTCGCGCGCAAACGCCTCCTTCTTGGGATCGAGGTGCGCCGTGGCCAGGCGCTCGATCTTGCCCTCGGGGTTCACCACGTCCACCACGCACCAATCGGTCAGATACGGCACCGACAGCCGGGCGAGGTTCTCGAGCGTGGTCACGTAGTCGAGCGACGAGCTGAGGAATGTCTGGGCTTCGGCGAGGAACGATGCCCGGCGCTCCGCCTGCTGAATCCGCAGCCGGCTCTCCTGCTCCATCTGCAGCAGCCGCAGTCGCTCCTCCTCGACGCGCTTGCGCACGGTGTTGTCGTGCGCGATCACCGAAGCGCCGACGATCGTTCCCGCGGCGTCCTTGATCGGGGATACCGACAGCACCACGTCCACCGTGCTGCCGTCCTTACGCACGCGCCTGGTCTCGAAGTGCTCGATCCGCTCGTCGGCCAGCGCGCTGGCGAGAATCTTCAGTTCGTCGTCCCTGTGCTCCTCCGGGATGATCAGCTGGATCGAGTGGCCGATCGCCTCCTCCGCCGTGTAGCCGTAGAGGAGCTCGGCGCCCGCGTTCCAGCTCGTGATGACCCCGTTGCCGTCCTTGCTCAGGATCGCGTCCTCGGAGGACTCGACAATCAGGGCCAGTTGCCGCTGCGCCTCCTCGCTCCGTCGGCGCTCGGTCAGGTCCCGGATGTAGCCGGCAAACACCACGGACCCATCGCTCACGATCGCGGTCAGTGTCACCTCCACGGGGAACTCGCTTCCGTCCTTGCGCATCCCGGTCAGCTCGAGCCGCTGGTCGAACATGCGGGCCTCGCCGGTATGGAGGTAACGGCGCAGCCCCGCGCGATGCCGATCGCGCACCGACGGGGGGATGATGAGCTCTGCCAGCTCGGCGCCGATCGCCTCCTCGGCGGTGTACCCGAAGGTGCGCTCGGCGGCCGGGTTGAACTCGAGCACGCGGCCTCCTGAGTCCATCGTGATCACGCAATCGAGCGCTGAATCAAGGATCGCTCGCTTGCGCGCCTCACTCTCCGCCACAGCCTCCTCGGCGAGCTTGCGCTCGATGTACTCGCCGATCTGCCCGCCGATCGCGTCCATCAGGTCCAGCACCTGGCGGTCCGGCTGAGGCTCGGACTTCGCATAGAACTCGATCGCTCCCGCGATGCCCCGCGAGCTCCGGATGGGGAAGCAGAAGCCTGATCGCAGGCCCGTCTCCTTCGCCAGCGCGGAGCGGGGGAAGGCCGAGTCCGCTTCCAGGTCCAGGATCCAGGTGGGCTGTCCGCTCTGCCAGACGCGGCCCGGGAGGCCCTCGCCCCGCGCGAATACGAGCCCTCGGCTCTGCCCGGCGAAGCGCGCCGCATCGAGATCGTCCTCCGACCAGGTCTCCACGCATGCGATCAGGTCCCTGGCTCGGCGCACCTGCCACATCGCGCCCAGCTCCCACCCGAGCGTCAGGCCCACCGCGTCGAGGATGCGCGGGCTGGCCTGCTCGAGAGTGTCGGACGAGCTGAGGATGCGCGCCACGGCGGCCTGCCCGCCGAGCAGCTCCGCTGTGCGTTCGCGCGACTGGCGGATGCTGGCGGTCCAGATGGCCAGCACGCTGCCCGCCACCACGATCGAGATGCGAAGCACGTGCTCCTCGGTTCCGAAGACGTGGTCCGGCCAGCCAAGGAGGATCGCGAGGCCGATCGCGCAGGCGCTGACCAGCAGCACGCCGCGCGGGCCGCTACGAGCCGACGAGACGAGCGGACCGATGATCAGTAGGCCGATCAGGATCGCGCTGGCGCCGACGAGGGCGTCGATCAGCGCCAGCACAGCGGTGATCGCCAGGCAGAGCAGCGTCCAGCGGCGCGCCCTTCCTCGTGCGAGCCTCCCCAGGGACGCTTCGGTCGACGGACCGAGCGTCCCTCCACGTCTTACTGCGCGTCTGGCCAAGTTACGTCCCCAGGGGACGCTCCCTCGCGGACGCCCCAGAGGCGATGGTACTGGGGATGGCGGCACCTCGGGTTCGAACGGGTCGGCTACTCGGCGGATGAACGAGCCGCGGGGAGACCGCGTCCGCACCACTCGCTCCACGAGCCCGGGTAGAGGCGGGCCGCGCGGCCGGCCACAGTCGCCGCCAGCACCACCGTGCACGCCGTGACCCCTGAGCCGCAGTAGGCCACGAGCTCGCCCTCCGGCAGTCGGTCGCCGAGCGCGGCCGGGGGCAGGTAGCGACCGCCCGGCGCCAGCTCCGCAAAGGGCGTGTTCACGGCGCCGGGGATGTGGCCCGCCACGGGATCGATCGGCTCCTCGCGCCCGGCGTAGCGCGCCGGCGCCCGCGCGTCGAGCAGCGTCAGCTCGCCGCGGTCGAGCTGGGCGGCGATCTCCTCGGCGCTGGCCGTGTCGTCCTCTCGCGTGCGGGCGCGGAAGTCGCCGGGCTCGATCTCCTCAGGCCCTGATCGCAGCGGGCCGCCGCCTGCGCGCCACGTGGCCAGGCCGCCGTCGAGCACCGCCACCGCGTCGTGGCCGTGATGGCGCAGGAGCCACCAGAGCCGTGGGGCGCCTCCCTCGCCGGCCTCGTCGTAGGCCACCACGCGGGTGCCCGCCGAGATCCCGGCGCGGCGGGCGGCGGCCTCGAACTGCCCCGGCGCGGGGAGCGGGTGTCGCCCGCCGGGACCGGGTTCCGCGGCCAGGTCGCGGTCCAGGTCGAGGAACGCGGCGCCCGGAATGTGGCCGGCTTCCCATTCGCGCTCCCCGGCGCCCGGCTGGCCCAGCCGCCAGCGGCAGTCCACGATCCGCAGGTCGGGATCCCCTAGGTGCCCGCTCAGCCAGGCCGTGTCGACCAGCGGTCCGAAGGCCATGCGCGCCATGATTGCGCGCATGCGGGCGATGGTGCTCGACAGCCCAGGCACTCCACTCCGGCTCGCAGACCTGCCGGTTCCCGCGCCGGGCCCGGGCGAGCTCGTGATCGAGGTGTCTGTGTGCGCGGTCTGCCGGACCGACCTCCACGTGGTGGACGGCGAGCTGCCCGATCCCAAGCTGCCGCTCGTGCCCGGTCACCAGATCGTGGGACGCGTCGTGGCCCTGGGGGAGGGAGCCGCGAGGCATGCAATCGGCGACCGCGTGGGCGTGCCCTGGCTGGGCTACGCAGACGGCACCTGCCGCTACTGCACGAGCGGTCGCGAGAACCTGTGCGACAACGCTCGCTTCACCGGCTACCAGGTCGATGGTGGCTACGGCGAGTACGCGGCCGCGCGGGAGGACTTCTGCTTCGCGGTGCCGGACGGCTACCCGGACCTGCAGGCGGCGCCGCTCTTGTGTGCGGGCCTGATCGGCTACCGCTCGCTGCGGCTGGCGGGCGACGCGGAGCGGCTCGGCCTGTACGGCTTCGGAGCCTCAGCCCACATCGTCGCCCAGGTGGCGCGCCACCAGGGACGCCGCGTGTTCGCCTTCACTCGCGGCGGCGACGAGGAGGGTCAGGCCTTCGCCCTCGAGCTGGGGGCCGAGTGGGCGGGCGACTCGACGGCCCCGGGACCCGAAGAGCTCGACGCCGCAATCCTCTTCGCGCCGGTCGGCGCGCTCGTGCCGGCCGCCCTGCGAGCCACGGCGAAGGGCGGCACCGTGGTCTGCGCAGGCATCCACATGAGCGACATCCCGAGCTTCCCCTACGAGATCCTCTGGGGCGAGCGGGTGGTGCGCTCGGTGGCGAACCTCACGCGCCGGGACGGCGAGGAGTTCCTGCAGCTGGCGCCGCAGGTGCCGGTGCGCACGGAAGTGGAGGAGTTCCCGCTCGAGCAGGCGAACGAGGCGCTCGACCGCCTGCGCGGCGGACAGATCCGTGGCTCGGCGGTGCTGCGGGTGAAGGCGTAGCCCAGCGGGGGAGGGCTGACGTGGATGACATTTGGGCTGACATACCGACGAAATGTCATCCAGGTGTCGCCGCGCCGTCGGCCTGCCGCGACCGCGGCGGGCTCTCTAAGCCGCCTGCTTGTAGCGCACCTGACGCCGGTGTGCCGCTGCGCGCCGGTCGGCCCGGCGGAAGCGCTCCAAGGCAGCGGCCACCGCCTCGTATGCCTGCGGATTGACCGCCATGCCAAGGTGGCTGGCCCGCACCTCCACGCAATCCGCGGCCCGATCGAGGCAGGCGCGCCAGTCCACGATCCCGTCGCTGCGCGAGTAGATCGAGACGTAGCCCACGTCGCGCGGGAAGTCCGCTTCGAGGTCCTTCCAGAAGCGCTCGCAGCACGCCCCGTTGCTACACGACTTGCCGAACACGCCGGGTGCCCCCAGCGTGCCGAGCGCGCCCAGGGCCACCACCTGGAGGGCGACCAGCGGATGGATCGCCAGCGGATCCAGGTTCGGCGAGCCGAGCGACACCACTCCGGAGACGAGGTCTGGGCGCCGCACCGCGATCACCCGCGCCAGCGTGCCGCCCCTGCTCTGCCCGACGAGCGCCACGCGCTGCTCGTGGCACTCGGCGAGCACCTCCATGCGCTCCTCCAGCCGCGCCGCTGCCGCCTCCGAGCAATCCACGTTCACCCGCATCCCCGCCTTGCGCGTGTGGTGGCCTGTTCGCCTCAGCCAGCGCGTCATCAGCCCGAGCGAGTCGTCTCCGGCTAAGAAGCCCGGGATCAGGAGCACCGGCTGGCCGCCCGCGTCGGGCACGCCTTCGCCTTTGAAGATCGGACTACGGATCAGTGACGCGACCTCGAGCCCCAGCCTGCCTTCGCGCCAGATCGGAGGTTGTGACAAAAGTGACATTGGCCGCATCTCCCTCAATCTCCCCGCACATGCGGCGGTCCTAAACCGGAACCTGGCGCGACCCTACTCCCGCGACCGGCGGCAACTGAGAAGCCTCTCTAGGATGCCCGCGCATGCGTGCGGTCATCGCGGAGGACGGCGATCTTCGCGTGGAAGAACGCCCCGATCCCGTTCCCGGAAAGGGCGAGGTGCTCGTGGCGGTGCACGCCGCGGGCGTCAACGGAGCCGACATCCACCAGCGCAAGGGCCGCTACCCGGCGCCGCCCGGCTCGCCCCAAGACATCCCCGGGCTCGAGCTTGCGGGCGAGGTGGTGGAGCTGGGCGAGGGTGCGCTCCGCTTCGCCGTGGGCGATCGCGTGATGGCGGTGGTGGGCGGCGGCGGGCAGGCCGAGCTGGCGCTGCTCCACGAGCGCGCGGCCATGCCGGTGCCGGACGTGCTCGGCTGGCCCGAGGCGGGCGGCGTGCCCGAGGTGTTCACCACCGCGCACGACGCGCTCTTCACCCAGGCCGGTCTCCGGGCCGGCGAGAAGCTGCTCGTGCACGGCGCGGCCGGCGGAGTCGGCACCGCGGCGGTGCAGCTGGGCCGAGCCGCGGGCGCTCGCGTGGTGGCCACCGTGCGGAACGAGGCGCTGCGCGGCGACGTGGCGGAGCTGGGCGCCACCGCGATCGCTCCCGACGAGTTCGAAGAGCACGGCCCCTTCGACGTTGTGCTCGAGCTGGTGGGCGCGCCCAACATGGAGCGCAACCTGGCCGCGCTCGCGCTCCGCGGGCGCGTCGTGGTAATCGGCATCGGCGCCGGCGCGAAGGCCGACCTCAACCTGGGGATGCTGATGGGCAAGCGCGGCCGCATCCAGGCCTCGACGCTGCGCCCGCGCCCGTTGGAGGAGAAGGCCGAGGCGATGCGTGAGGTCGAGCGCCACGTGCTGCCGCTGCTCGAGAGCGGCGCGATCCGGGTGCCGGTGGCCGCCACCTACCCGCTGGAGCAGGCGGCGGAGGCCTACGCCCGCTTCGAGGAGGGCGGCAAGCTCGGGAAGATCGTGCTGCTGGCGCGCTAGGCGTGCGTGGACAGCACTTCGAGCACGGAGCCCAGCTGGTAGCTGATGATGCGGCCGCGGTTGATCTCGCTGCGCGTCCAGGGCCGCTCCCGCGTGCTGTAGGCCTCGAACAGGCCGATCCGATCTCCGCGGCAGACCACCGGCACCATCAACAGGGACTGGTAGCCGAGCTTGCCGAGCAGCGACACCTCGCCGAGGTCGGCGCCCGGATCTGACACCAGCACCTGCACCGCCTCGCCGGTGTCGAGCACGTGAGCCGTGGACGGGTAGTGCTCGAGGCTGAAGCGCTGGCCCGGCTCGCCGCCGGGCGTGGTGTCCACCACGGTCTCCACGGCGTTGTCGTCACGCAGCCAGCGCGAGAAGCAGATGCCGTTGGCACCCAGCTCGTCCGAGATGAGGGCGAACACGTCCTCCAGCTCCTCCACGCTGGTGATCCGCGACAGGCGGGCGCTCACGTACTCGAGGCGCTGGTCGCCGCCCTCGGGCATGTCCTCCTTCGACGCGACGCGCAGGCTGCGACGCAACAGCGCCTCGGACACCGACGGCACCACCGTGCCCCATTCCTCGCTCGGGCGCGCGAGCGCGAAGCCCTGGCCGTAGCTCACGTCGAGGTCGGCCAGCAGGCGCAGCTCCTCCATGGTCTCGATGCCCTCGGCCAGTACGGCCGCGCCGGTGCGGCGGGCGAAGCGCACGAACGAGTCGATCAGCGCCTCCTTGGCGGGATCCTGGTCCACGCCCTGAACCAGCGAGCGGTCGAGCTTGATCACGTCGGGCTGCACCCGCATCACCTGCTGCAGGCCCGAGTAGCCGGCGCCGGCGTCGTCGAGCGCGATGCGGGCCCCGCGGGCGCGGAGGGCGCTGAGCTGTGCCTCGAGCGCGTCGAGGTCGTCAGCCAGCTCCTGCTCGGTGATCTCCACCACCAGCCCGGACATGTCGTCGGGAAGCGCCGCCTGCACCTCGGGCGAGGCCAGCGCGGTGGGGCTCACGTTCACTGACAGGAACGTGCCGGCTGGACGGCCGTCGCGTGCCAGCGCCGCGCGCAGCGCCAGCGCCTCCAGCCGCGGGCCCATCCCCACGCGGGCGGCCTGCGAGAACCAGGAGTCGGGCGCGCGGCCCGGCGGATCGGGGAAGCGCGAGAGTGCCTCGTAGCCCAGCACGCGTCCCGTGGACAGCGACACGAGCGGCTGGAAGACGGGGTATAGCGGCGCCTCGCGATCGAGCAGGCCCTCGATCTCCACCCGCTCCTCCTGATCGGTGGGCAGAGAGATCTCCTTGGGGTCGTAGCGGCGGCTGGTGTCGCGGCCGCTGCGCTTGGCCCAGTCGAGCGCGCCCTGCGCGAGCTGCACCAGCGTCGAGCCGTCGCGGGCGTCGTCGGGATAGCAGGCCACGCCGGCGGAGCAGGACAGCTGCTGCTCGCTGGTGGAACCCGACGCCACGGCGGCGCGGGCGCGCTCGGCGATCGCGAGCGCCAGCCGCGTGTCGGCCCCCGGGAGGATCAGCGCGAACTCGTCGTCGGCGATGCGGGCGATGAGGTCCGTGGCACGCATCACGCGGCGCAGCTTGCGGGCCACGAGCTTGAGGATCTCGTCGCCGAATCCGCGGCCGTAGGCGTCGTTGATGGCGCCGAACCCGTCAATGTCGATCAGCACGAGACCCACGGACAGGCCCTCGCGCTGGGCCCGCTTCAGCTCGATGCCCAGCGACTCGTGGAAGCGCTGCGCGTTGACCGCGCCCGTGAGCGGGTCGCTGGCGGCGGCGTCGCGCAGCACGTCGCGCTGCTCCCCCATCGTCTCGAGCAGGGAGTTGAGGCTCTGTGCGGCGTCACGAAGCTCCGCGGGTCCGTGCTCGTCGGCCCGCGCGGCTGAGTCGCCCGCTGCCACTCGCGCGATCGTGGTGGAGAGCCGTGTGAGCGGACTCGCCAGGCGGCGGTCGAACAGCGTCAGGGTGAGGGACACCAGCACGAGCAGCGCGCCCCCGCCGATGCCGAGGCCCATCTCGAGGGCGGTGCGCGTGGCGTCCGAGAGCGGGCGGCTCGACACGGTCACTGTCAGGTCGGGGTAGGAGTAGCTGCGTGTGCCGCCGGCGGGCACCGCGGTGGCAACCCCGGATCGGGGCAACGTCACCCCGACGCCCAGGGCGCGGCCGGTGCGCTGCGCCGCGGCCCGGCGCGAGCTCTCCCGCGACGCCTGCTCGAAGAAGCTTCTGGCCGAGCTCGCGTGCTCCTGAAGCCGCTGCTCAGCCGCGTGGCGTGCGGCCAGCACGCCCGCCGCGGTCATGGCCGCGACCGCCAGCGTCGCCGCAAGCGCGATCGGCACGGCGAGCTGGAGCCGTACGGAGGAATGACGTATGCGCAGGCGTGGCGCGCTCACCCAGACGCCTATCGACCTGACAATTGGGTTGCTTTAGGCGCAAACGAACCTTGACCACTAAGTAACTCCCTTGTAGAAGAGCGCGATGGGAAGCGCCGCCGTAACCCCCGAAAGCGCGGGACGCCGGGAAGAGCTGAAGGCGCAGAACAGGGCCAAGCTCCTGGCCGCCGCGCGCAAGGTGTTCGCCGAGAAGGGCGTGGGGGCGGCGACGGCCCGCGACATCGTGCGCGAGACCGACCTCGCCACGGGCACCTTCTACAACTACTTCGACGACAAGAACGACGTCTTCCGGGCGCTCATCACCGAGCACGCGGAGCAGGCCCGGCGGATCGCGCGAGCCGAGCGGCGCAAGCCCGGGAGGACCGTGGAGGAGCGCGTGCACGGCGCCTACCGCGGCTACTTCGAGCTCGTGCTCGAGAACCGCGAGATGTTCGCGGTGCTGCGGCGCAACGCCGGCGCCATCAGCGTGGTGGCCAACGACGAGGTGTTCGAGCCCGCGATCAGGGAGCTCGTGGAGGACCTGGCCGACTGGGCCGAGGCCGGCGAGCTACCGCGCGTCGACCTCGACTACCTGGGAACGGCGATGGCCGCGGTGGCCTTCCAGGTGGCGATCCACCTCGTGGAGCGCGAGCCACCGGACGTCGACGCGGCGGCCACGTTCTGCACGAGGGTGTTCGTCGGCGGGATCGCCGCCTTGGGCGAGGTCACAGGTGACAGGTGACAGGTGACGGGTCTTTCCTGTGACCTGTGATCTGTGACC
>JBKPDA010000297.1:0-8352 GCA_046727635.1 Actinomycetota bacterium
CAACTGCACCAAGATCGGGCTGCTTCCGGTGGTGCTGGCCGAGGAGGACGTGAGGGCCGTCATGGAGGCCGAAGAGGCCACCGTCGACCTCGAGCGAGGCGTCGTGTCGTTCGACGGCCGCGAGGCTGCGTTCCACATCGACGAGGACGCGCGCTACCGGCTCCTGAACGGCCTCGACGAGATCGGAATCACCCTGCAGAGCGCCGCCGCGATCGACGGGGACGAGAGCTCGCGCGAGCGCTCCGGCCCGGTCACCACGGCCCTGTGAGCCAACCCGCGCGCGACTGGGACGCCGCGACATATCACCGCGTCTCCACCCCTCAGCTCGAGTGGGCGCGCGAGGTGATCGAGCGCCTGCCACTGAACGGCGACGAGACCGTGCTGGACGCCGGCTGCGGCAGCGGCCGGGTCACCCAGCTGCTGCTGGAGCGGCTCCCGAATGGGAAGGTGATCGGCGTGGATGCCGCGCCGTCGATGGTGGAGAAGGCGCGCGAGGCGCTTGGCCCGGACGTGGAGGTGTTCGTCTGCGAGCTCACCGCTCTGGAGCTCGACGAGCAGGTGGACGCGGTCTTCTCGAACGCCGTGTTTCACTGGATTCCGGATCACGATGCGCTGTTCGCGCGAGTGTTCGCCGCGCTCAAGCCGGGCGGCCGGCTGGTCGCGCAGTGCGGCGGGGCCGGCAACGTCCAGCGCTTCCACGAGGTGCTGCACGAAGTGGCGATAGAGGAGCCCTTCGCCGAGTATCTCGGCGGCTGGCACGGGCCCTGGCACTTCGCCGATCCGCCGTCCACGGCGCTGCGACTCGAGTCAGCCGGCTTCACCGACGTGAGCTGCTGGCTCCATTCCGCTCCGGTGGAGCCCGACGAGCCCGGCGAGTTCATCCGCACGGTTTGCCTCGGCCACCATCTCGAGCGGCTGCCCGAGGAGCTTCGTCCGCTGCTGGTGGAGCGGATGTTGGATCGCTGCGGCAAGCCGCTCACGCTGGACTACATGCGCCTGAACATCGACGCGAGGAGGCCCGAGTGAGCCCGCGAGCACGCATCGTCACCCTTCCCGGCGACGGCATCGGCCCCGAGATCATGGCCGCCGCCGAGCGGCTGCTCGAGCGCGTTGGGGAGTTCGATCTCGACGAGCGGCTGATCGGCGGCGCGTCGATCGACGCTCACGGCACCGCGCTGACCGACGAGGTGCTGGAGGCGTGCAAAGAGTCGGACGCGGTGCTGCTGGCCGCGGTCGGCGGCCCCAAGTGGGACAGCACGGACCCGAGCGCGCCGCGCCCCGAGCAGGGCCTGCTGGGCCTCCGCAAGGGACTCGAGCTGTTCGCCAACCTGCGGCCGGTGCGCCCGAGCCCCGCCCTGCTCGACGCGAGCCCCTTGCGCCCCGATCGCATCGAGGGCACCGACCTGCTCGTGGTGCGCGAGCTCACGGGCGGCATCTACTTCGGCGATCGCGGCCGCGAGGACTCGCGCGCGTACGACACGTGCGTCTACTCGGTCGAGGAGATCGAGCGGATCGCCGAGGTGGCGTTCAAGTTCGCGCGCCGGAAGGTCACGAGCGTGGACAAGGCGAACGTGCTCGAGACCTCGCGCCTCTGGCGCGAGACCGTCAGCAAGCTCGCGGGCGCGTACGAGGGCATCGAGCTCGACCACCTGCTCGTCGACAACGCCGCGATGCAGCTCGTCGCGCGGCCGGCGGACTTCGACGTGATCCTCACCGAGAACATGTTCGGCGACATCCTGAGCGACGAGGCCGCGATGCTCACCGGGTCGATCGGCATGCTGCCGAGCGCATCGGTGGGGGCCGGCGGCCCCGGCCTGTTCGAGCCCGTGCACGGCTCCGCGCCCGACATCGCCGGCACGGGCAAGGCCAATCCCCTCGCGATGTTCGGCTCCGTGGCGATGATGCTGCGCTATGGACTCGGTTGGGAGGCTGAGGCGGCCCGGGTAGAATCGGCCATCGATAAAGCCCTCGAGGCTGGCCTTCGGACCCCAGACCTCGGCGGCGACGCCACTACGGAGGACGCCACCGAGGCCGTCCTCGCCAACCTCTGAAAGGAGGGCAAGCACGTGCCAACCGCGGACCTCATCTGGATGAACGGCGAGTTCGTCTCCTGGGAGGACGCGAAGGTACACGTACTCACGCACTCCCTTCACTACGGCACGGGCGTCTTCGAGGGCATCCGGGCCTACGAGACCGAGCGCGGCACGGCGATCTTCCGCCACCAGGACCACCTGGACCGGCTGCGGCGCTCGGCGACGATGTACTACATGGACATCCCGTACCAGCTCGAGAAGCTGCGCGAGGTCACGCACGAGCTGATCGTCCGCAACGGCTTCCACAGTTGCTACATCCGGCCGCTCGTCTACCGCGGGGCCGGCCCGATGGGCCTGTACCCGCTCGATAACCCGGTCGAAGTCGTGATCGCGGTGTGGGAATGGGGCGCCTACCTCGGCGAGGAGGGCAAGCGCGACGGAGTGCGGGCCAGGGTGTCGTCCTGGCAGCGGATCTCGCCGATGTCGCTCTACCCGCACGCGAAGGCCACGGGCCAGTACCTGAACTCGGTGCTGGCGAAGATCGAGGCGAGCAAGGCGGGCTATCAGGAGGCGATCCTGCTGGACCACCTCGGGCACGTCTGCGAGGGCAGCGGCGAGAACATCTTCATGGTGCGCGACGGCGTGATCTACACGCCGCCGCAGACCGCGAGCATCCTCGACGGGATCAACCGCAAGTCGGTAATCACGATCGCGCGCGACCTCGGCTACGAGCTGGTGGAGCGGGACATCGCCCGCGGTGAGCTGGTGAACGCCGACGAGCTGTTCCTCACCGGCACGGCCGCCGAGCTCACGCCGATCCGCGAGCTGGACGACATCTCGCTGGGCGAGCCGGGCCCGGTTACCCGCCAGATCCAGGGGATCTTCGACGACACGCTGTGCGGCCGCGCGCCGCAATACGCCGAGTGGCTGGACCTCGTCCAGGTACCATCCAAGGCGTGAACGCTCCGTTCGGGCGAATTAGCTAGGCCTGCGCTCCGCCGCAGGCCTTCGCTCGTTCTGCTCGAAATCTCACGAAAGGCGTTCTCCATGGCTCAGCAGGTACTTCTCTACGACACCACGCTTCGCGACGGCATGCAGGGCGAGGGCATGTCGCTGTCGGTGGACGAGAAGGTGCGCGTGGCACATGCGCTCGACGGCCTAGGCGTGCACTTCATCGAAGCAGGGTTCCCGAGCTCGAACCCCAAGGAGGAGGCGCTGTTCGCGCTGCTGGCCGAGGAGACGTTCGAGCACGCGGACGTAGCCGCCTTCGGGATGACGCGCCGGCGCGGCGTGGCGGCTGACGCCGATCCGGCGCTGCGGCAGCTGGCGGACAGCTTCGCCCCGGTGTGCACGCTCGTGGGGAAGACGTGGGCGCTGCACCTCGAGAAGGTGACGAAGGTGGACGCCGAGGAGAACCTGGCGATGATCGCGGAGTCGGTGGCGTTCCTTCGTGCGCAGGGCAAGCGCGTGATCTACGACGCCGAGCACTTCTTCGACGGCTACCGGCACGACCCGGCCTACGCGCTGCAGTGCCTGCGCGCGGCGATGGACGCCGGCGCCGAGAACGTGACGCTGTGCGACACCAACGGCTCGTCGCTGCCAACCCAGGTGGCCGAAGCCACCCAGCACGTTGTGCTCGAGCTGGGCCCCGCGGTGTCTGTGGGCATCCACACCCACGACGACGCCGGTTGCGGCGTGGCCAACTCGCTGGCGGCGGTGGAGCAGGGCGCGCGGCTCGTGCAGGGCACGATGAACGGCTACGGCGAGCGCTGCGGCAACGCCAACCTCACCTCGATCCTCCCGGCGCTGCAGCTGAAGATGGGCTACGACTGCGTCGCACCAGAGCAGATCGCCCGCCTCACCGAGACCTCGCATCTGGTCGACGAGATCTGCAACGTCAGCCCGAACCCGAACCAGCCGTATGTGGGCAAGAACGCGTTCGCCCACAAGGGCGGCATGCACGTGGCCGGCATCGTGCAGGACGCGCGCACGTTCGAGCACATGGACCCGGCGGCGGTGGGCAACGACCGCTCGCTGCTCATCTCCGAGCTATCCGGCAAGGGCACCGTCCAGGCGCGGGCCGAGCAGCGTGGCATCGAGCTGGACGAGGCTGCCGCCACGCGCGTGGTCGAGCACGTGAAGGAGCTCGAGCACCGCGGTTTCCAATTCGAGGCCGCGGACGGGTCGTTCGACCTGCTCATTCGGCGCGAGACCGGGGATTACGAGCCGCTGTTCAGGCTCGAGTCGTGGCGAGCGATCGTGGAGAAGCGCGAGGACGGCCGCGTAATGACCGAGGCCACGATCAAGATCTGGGTTGACGGCGAGCGGTACGTCCGCACGGCGGAGGGCAACGGCCCGGTGAACGCGCTCGACTCGGCGCTGCGCGACGCGATCGGCGAGCTCTACCCGCACCTGCGGGACATCGAGCTCGTGAACTTCAAGGTGCGCATCCTCGACGAGACCAAGGGCACCGGGGCCATTACGCGCGTGCTGCTCGACACCAGCGACGGCACCGACACCTGGGGCTCCATCGGCGTCTCGGAGAACATCATCGAGGCCAGCTGGGACGCGCTCGTCGACTCGCTCGAGGCGGGCATGCTGCCCGGGCGCTCCGAGCACTCGCGGCGCGGCGCGGCGGCCGCGCCGGGCACGTGATCCCGCTCTCCCAGCCGGTCATCGGGCCGCGCGAGGAGGAGCTCGTGCTGGAGACGCTGCGGTCGGGGCGGCTGTCGCTCGGGCCCAGGCTGCTCGAGTTCGAGCGGCTGTTCGCGGAGCGCGCCCAGGTGCCGCACACCTCTGCCGTGTCAAGCGGCACCGCCGGTCTACATCTGGCGGTGCGCGCGGCAGGCATCGAGCCGGGCGACGAGGTGATCACCACTCCGTTCAGCTTCGTCGCCTCCGCCAACTGCCTCCTCTACGAGGGCGCGACGCCGGTGTTCTGCGACATCGACGAACGGACTTTGAACCTCGATCCGGCGGCCGCGAGCGCTGCTGTCAGCGGCCGCACGGCGGGCGTCCTGCCGGTGCACATCTTCGGCTACCCGGCCGACATGCCGGCCTTCGAGGAGCTGGCCGCTCGGAATCGGCTCTGGCTCGTTGAGGACGCCTGCGAGGCGCTGGGAGCGGTTCACGGCGACGGCCGGCCGGTGGGGTCGCGCGGCCACCCCGCGGTGTTCGCCTTCTATCCCAACAAGCAGATGACCACCGGCGAGGGCGGCATCGTGGCGTGTCCGACGGCTGAGCTGAAGGAGCGGATCGACAGCGAGCGCAACCAGGGCCGCGCGCCCGACATGGGCTGGCTCGACCACGATCGGCTCGGCTTCAACTACCGCCTTTCGGACCTCGCGTGTGCGCTGGGAGTCGCCCAGCTGGAGCACCTCGACGAGCTGCTGGCGGGGCGTGCGCGCGTGGCGTCGCTCTACAACGAGGCGCTGGCGGACGTGGAGGGCATCGAGGTGCCATGCCCGGACCAGGACGGCGACCGGCGCAGCTGGTTCGTCTACGTGGTCCGGCTGCCGGCCGAGGTGGACCGCGACGGCGCGATCGAGGCCCTGCGCGCCCGCGGGGTGGACTCGAAGCCGTACCTGCCGGCGATCCACCTGATGAGTTTCTACCGCCAGCGATTCGGCCACCGCGAGGGCGAGTTCCCGGTCTGCGAGGACGTGGCGCGCCGCTCGCTGGCGCTGCCCTTCTTCCCGCAGCTCAGCGACGGCCAGATCGCACATGTCACCGAGGCGCTGCGCGAGGTCCTGGCGGAGGCTCGCAGCTCGGTGGCCTGAGGAGGCCTAAGCGGCCACCCGCTTCACGTATCCCACGAGCGCCGGAATCGGAGGAGAGGCCGGCTTCTCCTCGCCGATGTCGAACCCGAACTGCTCGTACAGCCGCCGGGCGCCTTCGTTCTCCGCCCGTGTGTCGAGCGCCAGCCAAGGCAGGCCGCGCTCGCGCGCCTGGCGCTCGGCGTCACACAGCAGCGCTCGCGCCACCCCGCGGCGACGGAAGTCCGGGCCGGTGGCCAGCGCGTCCACGTAGAAGGCCTCCTTTGGCGGCTTGGGCGCCGCGTCCGAGCCCTGCTGAGCCAGCCTCCAGATCGCGAGCCAGTGCCACGGCGCGCGGCGCCTCATCGCGTGCCGGATCAGGCGGTCCCGGCGCTTCTCCGCCTCGCTGACGGGGAACGCGGCCATCGCGCCGGCCAGTCGCCCGTCCAGCTCGGCCACGGTCACCACCTCGCGGCTGTTGTCGGTGCCCTCGCGCGTGAACGCTGACGCGATCAGCCTCAACCCGCCGCCCCGGCTTCCGCCGAAGAAGTCGAACCCGCCCGGAGAGCTCAGGTACAGAAGCGCCGCCACCTCGTCGGCCTCCTCCGGTCGGGGTGGGCGTACGAGCGGCCCGTCAGGCAAGTCCCATCCCCTCGAGGGTACGGCGCAGCCCATCGTCAAGCGCGGTGGGTTCCCAGCCGAGCTCCGCCTGAGCCTTCGAGGAGTCGGGCGCAGCGTTCCAGCGCATGAAGTACAGCTGCCCGCGTGGCAGCAGGGGTGGCCGGCGGATCGTCTTGGAGAGGCCCTCGCCGGCGAAGGCCAGCGCCTGTGCCATCCCGGGCCGCAGCGTGCGCGGCACCCGCCCTCGCCCCGCGACACGCACCACCGTGTTGGCCAGCTCGCGCATCGACACGTGGCGGTCGCAGAGGATGTAGCGCTCGCCCTGCCGGCCTTGCTCCGCTGCCAGCAGGTGCCCGGCGCCCACGCCCTCGGTGAACACCACGCCCATGCCGCCGGGCGGCAGCGCCGGCAGCCGCTTGCGCACCAGCGGGCGGAAGAACGCCTCTTCCAGCGAGGCGCTGCCCACCGGGCCCGGCCCGTAGACCGCCGCCGGGTTCACCAGCACCACCTCGATGCCGCCGCCCACCGACAGCACCAGCCGCTCCGCCTCCTGCTTGGAGCGCTCATACGCGGTGCCCTTCGGATAGTCCGCCAGCCGCGACTCGTCGAAGCGCTCGCCACGCTCGGCATGGAACACATCGATCGTGCTCGTGTGCACCACGCGGCGCACGCCCGCCGTCCTCGCCGCCCTCACCACGTTCTCGCTGCCGCGGGCATTCACCTCGTGGAACACGAGCGGGTCGCTCTTCCATTGCTCGGGCAGCCCCATCGCGTTGAACACGAGCTCGCAGCCGCGAACGGCGTTGGCCAGCGACTCGGTGTCGGTCACGTCGCCCTTGACAGGCTCGGCGCCGGCCGGGATCTCGGCCCGCGCGGGATCCCTCACAAGCGCCCGCACCTCATCGCCGCGCGCCAGCAGCGCGCCGGCCACCGCGTACCCGACCTTGCCCGTGGCCCCGGTTACGAGCACTCTCACGGCGCGGAATCCTAGGTGGGTTCCTACCCCGCTCGTAGACTCCCCGCCGGTGTCCCGCTTCTCAGAGCCACAGGATCCGCTGTTCCAGGCGCTCAACTCGTCGGTGGGCTTCGACCATCGGCTGGCGCCGTACGACCTCGACCAGTCACTCGCGCACGCGCGCATGCTCGCTCGCGTGGGGATCATCGAAGACGCTGACCTCGCCGAGATCGAGCGCGGGCTCGCGGACGTGCGGATCGAGATCGAGCAGAACCGCTTCGAGATCCACCCGGACGACGAGGACATCCACATGGCCATCGAGCGGCGCCTCACCGAGATCGTCGGGCCGGTGGGGGGCAAGCTCCACACGGCGCGCTCCCGCAACGACCAGGTGGCCACCGACGTGGCCCTGTTCGTCCGCGTCCACGCCGAGCGCGACCGGCGCGGGCTGCTCGAGATGATGGAGGTGATCGTGGGCCTGGCCGAGCGGCACCTCGACTGGCCGATGCCCGGCTACACGCACCTCCAGCGGGCACAGCCCGTCTACCTGTCGCACCACCTGCTCGCCTACTTCTGGAAGCTGCGCCGGGATGCCCTGCGCTTCGCCTTCGTGGTGGAGACCACCAACGAGCTCCCGCTCGGCGCCGGCGCGCTGGCCGGGGTGAACTTCGACACCGACCGCGGCTTCGTGGCCGAGCAGCTGGGTTTCGAGGCCGTCTCCCAGAACTCGGTGGACGCGGTGTCGAACCGCGACTTCGTGCTCGACTACCTGGCCGCCGCCGCCACCTGCGCCACCCACCTGTCCCAGCTCGGCGCCGAGATCGTGCTCTGGTCGAGCGAGGAGTTCGGCTTCTGCGAGGTGTCCGACTCCTTCGCGTCCGGCTCGAGCATCATGCCTCAGAAGAAGAACCCGGACGCCGCGGAGCTGCTCCGAGCGAAGGCGCCCCGGGTGGCGGGGCACCTCGTCGGCCTCCATGGCGTGCTGCAC
>JBKPDA010000298.1:0-23578 GCA_046727635.1 Actinomycetota bacterium
CCGACCTACGAGGACTGGCCCTACTCGGTGTTCACGATGGCCCACGGCCGCTCGAAGGACGAGTGCGACGCGATCCTCGACTCGATCGAGGAGCGCACCGGCGTGGACGAGCGCGCCACGCTCTACAGCTCCACCGAGTTCAAGAAGATCCGGCTCCTCTACTTCACGGACGACTACAAGCGCTGGGAGGCTGAGCACAGCTGAGCGCGGGCGAGCGCACCGCCACTCGCTCCGAGGAGCTCTACGCCCGGGCGGTTCGCTTGCTGCCGGGAGGGGTGAACTCGCCGGTCAGGGCAATGCGCTCGATCGGGCGCGACCCCCTTTTCATCGCGCGGGGTAACGGGGCCGAGATCTTCGACGTGGACGGCAACGGCTACGTGGACTACGTCTGCTCCTGGGGTCCGCTGATCGCGGGCCACGCGCACCCGGACGTGGTCGCGGCCGTCACCGAGGCGGCTTCAAACGGCACGAGCTTCGGCGCTCCCACCGAGGGCGAGATCCAGCTCGCCGCCGAGGTGGTGGAGCGGGTGCCGAGCGCCGAGATGGTGCGGATGACCTCCTCCGGCACCGAGGCGTCGATGAGCGCGATTCGGCTCGCGCGCGCAGCCACGGGCCGCGACCCGATCGTGAAGTTCTCCGGCGCCTACCACGGTCACGTGGACGGCCTGCTCGCCGACGCCGGCTCGGGCCTGGCCACCCAGGGCATCCCGGCCAGCCCGGGCGTGACGAAGGCCCAGGCGGCCGACACCGTGATCGTGCCCTGGAACGACCGCGAGGCCGTCGAGCGGGCCCTCGAGGAGCGCTCTCCGGCAGCGATCGTCTGCGAGCCGTTCCCGGCCAACATGGGCCTGGTGCCGCCAGCCTCGGGTTTCCTGGAGTTCCTACGCCAGGCGGCCGACGCCGCGGGCGCCCTGCTCGTGTTCGACGAGGTGATCTCGGGCTTCCGGGTAGGCCGCGGCGGCGCCCAGGAGCGCGCCGGCGTGACGCCCGACCTGTCGATCCTCGGCAAGGTGATCGGCGGCGGCCTGCCCGCCGCCGCCTTCGCCGGCCCGCGCACGTTCATGGAGATGGTGGCGCCAGCCGGCGAGGTGTACCAGGCGGGCACGCTGTCGGGGAACCCCCTGGCGGTGGCCGCCGGACTGGCCACGCTCAAGCTGCTCGACGACTCCGCCTATCTCCAGCTCGAGCGCACCACCCGCGAGCTCGCCCAGGGGCTGGCGGAGATCGGCAGGGAGATCAGCGTCCCGCTGAAGGTCACCTGGGCTCCCGGCCTGCTGACGCTCTTCTTCACCCACGCCGAGCTCACCAACCTCGACGACGTGCGCGCCTGCGACATGGACGCACATGCCGCGTTTTGCAGGGAGATGCTGGAGCTCGGCATCTACCTGCCGCCGTCCCAGTACGAGGCCTGGTTCCCGTCGCTCGCCCACACCGACGAGCATGTGGAGCGCACCCTCGAGGCGGCGCGAAGGGTGCTGTCGTGAGCACGCTCGCGCAGGTGGTGGCCGCGCTCGACCCGGCCCTGCGCGAGTACGCGGTGGCCGCTCCGGACGGCGACCGCTTCGAGGGCGAGCGCGCTTTCGTGCTCGAGGCGGTGTACGAGGGCTACCTGCTCCACTACGAGAAGCCGCGCGCGTTCGAGGGCATGGACGACGACATGCGGCTGCTCGCCGGCGACTCGCTCTACGCGCTCGGGCTCGAGCAGCTGGCGGCCAGCGGCGACCTGGAGGCAGTGGCCGAGCTCGCCGACCTGATATCTCTCTGCGCCTTCGCGCACGCGGAGAGCCGTCCGGAGCTCGTGGAAGAGCTCTGGGCCGCCAGCTCGAGAAAGCTCTCGGGCGGGGGCGGCGAGGGGGCCCGCAAGGCCCTCGACGGCGCCTTGTAACGACCGTACTTTTGTTGACTGTAGAGTTCCGCGGGCGTTAAATCGGACGCCCAGTCACCGTGCCAGAACCCGCCAAGAAGAAGCGCTCTCCCTACACCAAGGACCGTGGGATGCTTGGTGCGTTCGAGGGCGAGACCGTCACTCGGAGGCGCTTCGTCACAGGTGGGGCGTTGGCGGCGGGCGGACTCGCCACGGCGGCCATCGGGCTTCCGGCGCTCGGCTTTGCGCTCGGTCCCATTTTCGAGAAGACCACGCACAACCCGTGGCAGGACGTGGGCCCGGAGACCGACTTCAGCGCGATCACCTACGTGCCCCGGGTGATCACCCTGGTGCCCGACGTGGGCGAGGCCGGCAAGACCACGATCTACGTGCGCACGGCAACGGCGGCCGACATCAGCCCGAGCGACAAGGGCAAGGCGCCGCTGCCGTACGTCGCCATCTCTACGCGCTGCGCGCACCTCGGCTGCCCCGTGCGTTTCGTGCAGGCGGCTCAGCGCTTCATCTGCCCCTGCCATGGCGGCGTGTACGACCGGCAGGGCAAGGTCGTCGGCGGCCCGCCGGTGCGTCCGCTCGACCGCTTCTACACGCGGGTCGTGGCCGGCCGGGTGCAGATCGGGCCGCGGTTCTCGGTCAACTCAAAGCTCGAGCGCTTCAGCCCGCGTGACCCGTCGAACCACCTCGACGGGCTCTGGAAGTACCTCTACCCGGCGAGGCCCACCACGTGAAGCTGCCCACACCACCGCTTCCACGAGGGCTGCGCCGCAGGGCGCCGCGGCCGGGCACCGGCCCGGCGCGCAACGGCTCGCGCGTCAACGGTGGCGGGCAGCCGACGAAGCAGGAGCTGAAGCACGCCCAGCGCGCGAAGGTGAAGGAGCAGGCGCTCGAGGTCCCGATCTCCATGCTGGGCTGGCTGGACGAGCGCACCGCCACCACGCCGTTCCTGCGCGCGTTCCTCTTCCGCAAGGTCCCGAAGGGCACCAACTGGTACTACACGCTCGGCTCGGCCACGATGTTCGCGTTCGTGAACCAGGCCGTGACGGGGGTGTTCCTGGCGATGTATTACACGCCCTCCGCCACGCAGGCCTACAGCTCGACTCGCCACCTCACCAACGACGTCTGGCTCGGCGCATTCGTCCGCGGCATGCACAAGTGGGGAGCCACGGTGATGGTGGTGCTGATCTTCCTGCACATGGGGCGCACCTTCTTCTTCGGCGCCTACAAGTACCCGCGCGAGCTGAACTGGATCATCGGCGTGGTGCTGCTCATCCTCACGATGGCGATGGCGTTTACGGGCTACCTGCTGCCGTTCGACCAGCGCTCGTTCTGGGCCACGGTGGTGGGCGTGAACATCAACGCCTCCGGCCCGATCCTCGGCCCCTACCTGGCCGACTTCCTTCGCGGCGGCTCCGAGTTCGGCGCCACCACGCTCAGCCGCTTCTACGCCATCCACATGCTCCTCATCCCGGGCCTGATCGCGGCGCTGATCGGCGCGCACCTCTACCTCGTCGCGAAGCTCGGCACGACCGCCCCTCCGTGGCTGAAGGCCGAGAAGGCGCGCGAGATTGCCGAGGAGGAGATCTAGGTGGGCCGGGTGACGCTGCAAACCTTCGCCGGCCTGCGTCCTCGGGCGCTCGCCGTATTGACATACGGCCTTTTGCCCGGTGTCGACGGCGAAGCCGTATACACCGGGCAACCTGCGTCCTTGGCCGCCTCGGTTTTCGCGCCCCCGACTCCACCTAGGACGTAGATGGACAAGAGCCAGCGCGAGCAGTACCTGCGCGAATACGGCATCCTCAAGTCGCAAGGCAAGCCGTTCTTCCCGTACGCGATCCTGAAGGACGGCACGATGGCTCTGATCACGCTGATCGTGATCATCCTGATGTCGCTGATCCTTGGGGCTGAGCTCGGCCCGAAGGCGGACCCCACCACAACGAGCTACACGCCGCGACCCGAGTGGTACTTCTTCTTCCTCTTCGAGCTGCTGCGGGTGATCAAGCCGCCGGCGATCGTCTTCATCGCCACCATTGGCGTCCCGACGGTCTGCATGGTGCTGCTGATCCTGCTGCCGTTCATCGATCGCAGTCCGGAGCGCCACCCGGCGAGGCGGCCGATCGCCATGCTCACCGCCTTCACCGTCATCGCGCTGATGGCCTACCTGACGGTGGAGGGCGCGCTCGCGGGGGCGCCCGGCCAGATCACGTTGAAGGTGGCGGCCCAATACGAACAGGGGAAAGCCGTGGCCGCGCAGTCCGGCTGCCAGGGCTGCCACAAGATCGGGGAGAACGGCAACGCCGGCCCCGGTCCCGACCTCACACACATCGGCGCGCGCCTGCCGCGCAACGCGATCGCGCGCACGCTCGTGAACCCCACGGCGCCGATGCCCTCATTCACCAACCTGAAACAGCAGCACCCGCAAGAGTTCAACGCTCTCGTCGACTTCCTCGCCAACCTGAAGTAGGCCTTACATGAGCACGGCGGCGCCGGCCGAGACCCGGGGCAGGCTGCCCGAGCCCCAGGTGCGCGCGATGTTCGACCGCATCGCCCGCGTCTATGACCTCATGAACTCGGTCATGACGGCTGGGCTCCACCACCGCTGGCGGGAGCGTGCCGCCGACCTCGCCGAGGTGGGCCCCGGCGACAGCGCGCTCGACGTGGCCACGGGCACGGGCGACATGGCGATCGAGCTGAAGCGGCGGGTGGGCGACGGCGGCCGCGTGCTGGGCTCGGACTTCTCCGAGGCGATGCTCGAGCTGGCGCGCAAGAAGTCCTCCGACGTCGAGTTCGAATGGGGCAACGCGCTCGAGCTGCGGTACGAGGACGCCTCGTTCGACGCGGTCACCGTTGGCTTCGGTGCGCGAAACTTCTCGGAGCTCCGTGTAGGCCTGGCCGAGATGGCGCGGGTTACCAGGCCGGGAGGGCGCGTGGTGGTGCTCGAGATCACAACGCCGCAGCGGCAGCCGCTGTCGTGGTTCTTCAGCCTATGGTTCGACCGAGTGGTTCCCATGCTCGGCCGGATCGCCGGCGACCCCGACGCCTACTCGTACCTGCCGAGCTCGGTGCGGCGGTTCCCGGGCCCGCGCGAGCTGGGCGCCGAGCTGGTGGCCGTGGGGCTCGTCGACGTGCGCTGGGTGCTGACGGCCGGCGGCATCATCGCGATCCACGTGGGCAGGCGGCCATGAGCGTCACGCGCTCGAGCGACGGCCTCGCCCAGCTGGAGTCGCTGCTCGCCCTCGGAGGTCCCAAGCTCACGCGGCGGCTCGGGCTCGCCGAGACCCGCCTCACGGAGATCGCGCAGAGCCACGGCCCGGGCCTGGGGCGCCACGCCGCCAGCACGCTCGGCGCCGGTGGCAAGCGCCTGCGTCCGCTGGTGCTGTTCCTGTGCGCGGGCGAGCGCGCCGGGCGCGAGGCGGTGGGCGCCGCGGTGGCCGTCGAGCTGGTGCACATGGCCACGCTGGTACACGACGACGTGCTCGACCGCGCGCCGCTGCGCCGCGGCCAGACCACGATCTTCAAGGCGGCCGGCCGCAAGGCCGCGACCTCCACCGGCGACTACCTGTTCTCGCGCGCCTTCGCCGAGCTGGTGGCCACGGGCCACCCGGAGGCGGTGCGCACGCTCTCGGACGCCTCCAGCGCGCTCGCGCGGGGTGAGCTGATGCAGCGCGCAGACGCCTGGTCGGGCAGCGTTACGCCGGAGCGCTACATCCTGCGCTGCGAGCTGAAGACGGCGGCGCTGTTCGACGCCGCCTGCCGCCTCGGCGCACTGTTCGCCGCCGCCGGCCGCAACGGCGACATGCCGGCAGCGGTGCAGTTTCTGGGCACGTTTGGCGCCAGGATCGGCGTGGCCTTTCAGATCCTCGACGACGTGCTGGACGTGTCGGGGCCGGCCGAGCGCACGGGCAAGCACCGTGGCACCGACCTGCTCGACGGGACGATCACGCTGCCCCTGATCCTGGCTCGCCAGCGCGATCCCGAGCTGGAGGCGCTCGAGCTGCGCGAGGCGGTGACGAATCCGGCGGAGGCGGTGGCGCTCTGCGACCGGATCGGGCTCACCGGCGCTCTCGGCGACTCGCGCGAGGAGGCGCTCCGCTACGTGGCGGAGGCCAAGGAGTCGCTCGGCGAGCTCGAGCTGCCCGAGCGCCAGCGGCGGGCGCTGGAGCTCGTGGCGGACGGCGTCGTGGAACGCTACGCCTAGAAGTCCATCGGGTGGATCGCGTCGGCCTTCAGCGCCGAGATGAAGCGATCCACGTCCTCAGCCATGTTCGAGCGGGCGAGACGGCCGAGGTCGGCTGCGAGCTCTTCCATGCCGCGGTCCAGCTCCTCGTCGAACTCATCGAGGATGTCCTGGTCGAAGATGCCGCCGCCGGTCCAGTCGCAGTTCGGGCAGTGGAGGTCGACGTACCACTTGTCGGGCCCCTCCTCTTCCCAGTCGGTGGGGTAGACGAGCTTCGACTCGCACTCCATGCAGACGTGCAGGCCCTCAGCGGGAGCGGTGGTCTGCTCGATCGCCTCTTCGGCGGCGGGGGAGGCCAGCTGCTCGGCCACCTCCTCGAACGACACGACCTCGATGGTCTTGCCGCTCGGAAGCACGATCCGCTTCACGTTGTCGCTGTTGTTGGGCTGGAAGCTCATCATCCCGATCCTTGTACGCCGGGTATCGGTCTTCGCGCGAGGAACTTGAGCCCTATCTGCGAGATGCGTCATTAGAATCGCCGCGGCGTGGTACTCAGCGATCGCACCATCCGCGCTGAGATCGATTCGGGGCGGATCGTGATCGAGCCGTTCGACCCCGATCTGATCCAGCCATCAAGCGTCGACGTGAGGGTCGACAGGCGCTTCCGCGTCTTCCACAACGCGCGCTATCCGTACATCGACGTGCGCCTGCCGATGGACGATCTCACCGAGGCCGTCACCGTCCCCGAGGACCGTCCATTCATCCTCCACCCGGGCGAGTTCGTACTAGGTCAAACGCTCGAGCGGGTGACGCTGCCGGACGATTTGGTGGCCCGCCTCGAGGGCAAGAGCTCGCTCGGCCGGCTTGGCCTTTTGATCCACTCCACGGCCGGCTTCGTGGACAGCGGCTTCTCCGGCAACCTCACGCTCGAGTTGTCGAACGTGGCCAACCTCCCGATCACCATCTACCACGGCATGCCGATCGGGCAGATCTCGTTCATGCGCATGGACGGGCCGGTGGAGCATCCGTACGGCTCGCGCGGCAGCAAGTACCAGGGCCAGGCGGAGCCGACGCCCAGCCGCTTCTACCTCAACTTCGAGCGCGACGAATCGGGCGACTGAGCCCGGCTCCGCCGCTACCATGGTCTTTCCACCCAACCGGAGGACTTCTCCATGCCGAACGTCGGCCCCCTCGAGCTAATCATCGTTCTCGTCATCGTGCTTCTGATCTTCGGGGCCAAGCGTCTGCCTGAGGTCGGGCGCGGGCTCGGCAGCGGAATGCGCGAGTTCAAGGACTCGGTCACAGGCAAGGGCGATTCCAAGGACGAGCCGAAGGAGCTCAGCTCCACGTCCGTCGACCAGCCTGCCGTCACGCAGCAGAACGCACCTGAGGCAGAGCGCGAGACGGCCGGCCGCGGCACCTGAGCCGCGCGGCGAGCGCTAGGCGATGGCGCGCCGTGTACGACCGATAAGGCACGACGACAGGCTCTCCCTCGTCGAGCATCTCGACGAGCTGCGCACGCGCCTGATCCTCAGCCTTATCGCCTTCGGCGTTGCGCTGGCCCTGTGCTTCTGGCAGAACCACCTGATCCTGCGGATCGTCAACCACCCGCTCGACGGCCGCAAGCCGATCACGCTGGGCGTGGCCGAGCCCTTCATGACCACCTTCACGCTCTCGGCGTACGCGGCGATCCTGATCGCCCTCCCGGTGGTGCTCTACCAGCTCTACGCGTTCATCCTGCCGGCCTTCACCCCGGGCGAGAGGCGGGTGGCCACGCCGCTGCTCATGATGATCCCGTTCCTGTTCATCGCGGGCGTGGTGTTCGGCTACTACGTTGTGCTGCCCGCGGCGCTCAGGTTCCTGCTCCACTTCAACACGGACCAGTTCCGGGTTGAGATCCGGGCGCGCGACTACTACAGCTTCGTCACCACCACGCTGATCGCGTGCGGGCTGCTGTTCCAGATACCGGTGGGCATCCTCGGCCTCAACCGACTCGGCATCGTCACGCCGCGCCAGCTCCGGAAGAACCGCCGCTACGCGATCCTCGTGATCGCGGTCATCGCGATGCTGCTCCCAGGCGTGGATCCCATCTCGATGCTGATCGAGATGGTCCCCATGATCGTGTTATACGAGCTGAGTATCCTTCTCGCGACCGCCTTCGGTAGGCCCGCCGAGGATGTCTCGGACCGCGTGGCTTCCGCCGAAGGGTCGTAGCCAGATGCTCTTCGATCTGAAAGGCAAGCGTCGCCGCTTCGTACAGGCGACCTACCTCACCTTGGCCGTGCTGATGGGCGGAGGCCTCGTGCTGTTCGGCATCGGCGGCGGCACCAACGGCGGCCTGCTCGACGCCTTCAAGGGCGGCGGCGGCGGCACCTCGGCCGAGAAGCAGCTGAAAAAGCAGATCACCCAGGCGCAACAGCGTGTCACCGCGAACCCCAGCGATCAGGCCGCGCTGCTCCTGATCGCGAAGGACAACTACCAGCTGGCGGCCTCCGGGGCCGACCCGAACACGGGCGCCTTCGACGACAAGGGCAAGCAGAACCTCGCCCAGGCTGCGAGCGCCTGGGAGCGCTACACGGCGCTCAACCCCCCCAAGCCGGACGACACGGTGGCCAGCTACATGCTGCTCGCCTACGGCCAGGCCGGCCTGAACAAGCCCGACAAGGCGAAGCAGGCGGCCGAGATCGTCTCACAGGCGCGTCCCAACTCGAACAACTACATCCAGGTGGTCTACTACGCGTCCCTGTCCGGCGACACTCGCACGGCCAAGCTTGCCGCCCAGAAGGCCCTGTCACTTGCTCCGAAGGGTCAGCGTAGTAGCGTTAAGAGCCTGATCAGTCAGGCCGAGGCCGTGAACACCACCTCGTCGTCGTCCGGGGCAACGGGGACGACCGGGAGTGGTGGCTAGCGTCTGGCCTCTGGACGCACCACGGAATTCGAACCTACCGACGAGGAGCCAGGTGAACTTCCAGATCAACGACGAACAGATCGACGCCGACACTCACGTCATCGAGCTCGGCGGCGAGATCGACCTCTACACCGCGCCTGAGTTCAAGGAGCGGATGGTCCAGGTGATCGAGGACGGCACGAAGCAGGTCATCGTCGACCTCTCGAAGGCGACCTTCATCGACTCCACCACGCTTGGCGTCCTGGTCGGCGGCGTGAAGCGGCTCCGCCCGGCGGGCGGCACGCTCGCGCTGGTCTGCAGCGACCAGAACATCGTGAAGATCTTCGAGATCACCGGCCTCGACCGCGTCTTCCCGATCCACGCGACGCGCGACGAAGCGCTCGCGTCCCTGAAGCAGAGCGGCGCGGCGTAAGCCGCCTAAAATTCCTGGTCGGCTCCAGTCCCCGAGCCGGCCGTTTTGCACGGGCCGTTAGCTCAATTGGTAGAGCAGGGGACTCTTAATCCCAAGGTTGAAGGTTCGACTCCTTCACGGCCCATCTCAGGGCGCTGCAAACCGGCGCCCTGCTGCGTCCTCGGGGGTGCCGTGTGCGAAGCACTACGGCACCCCCTGCGTCCTTGCATGGCTTGGTTTTCGCTGCCCTGAGATGGGCCGTCCGTCCGCCTAGGGCTTTGCGCGGCTGGCGAGGAAGGCCTTGAGCCCTACGTGCGGCGTCCCGAAGAACCTCACTCGCGCGACTAGGCCAGTGGGCACGTTTCCGGTGGTGAGCTTCTGCGCTCGCAAGGTGGATGCGAGCGCGACGCTCGTGTTCCACTTGATGGCGACGCGCGGCCCAAACAGTGTCAGATTCACGCTTCCGGGAAGTGCGGCCGACGGCGTGAGCAGGGCGTCAACGCCGTGACTCTTTAGCCACTGCGCTTCGGCTTGACAGCGCTCATAGTCGTCTTCCACGAGCGCCTCGGGTGGAAAGCCGGCGGCCTCGGCCAGTTCGAAGGTTCTGTAGTCGACGAGCGACCCTTCGTCGACAAACAGCTGCCAGAGAGTCGTCCGAAAAGTCGCCGCGGCGTCCTCGGTGCGTAGATCTTCATGGCGGAGCATCTCCGCGAATGGAGCCTCCGCGTCGAGGGCCAGGTACTGGGTCGAGCCGTCACCAGCGATGTTCCAACGGCCGTCTCGGCCATTCGGGCGCACCCAGAGCGGCACGTCGTAGCTGGTCGCTCGGAAGGCGGTCCCGGCCCACGGAATCACCTTCGGCGCCGGCCTAGCTCTCGCCATGCATCTAGGTGGCGTATTGAGACCTGCTCGAGCGCGCTGCGCTCAGCAACCTCTCGTCGTTCAGGGGATCGCCAAGCAACGTGATCGGCTTCCGGCCACCGAGATCCCGCCTGGTCCGAGAGAACCAAGCGACGATGCCCTCCTCGGTCCAGTTGTGGCGAAGGACTGCCACCAGGCGGGCGACGGTACGAAGGCGCCGGGTAGGTGGCTTCGACTGCTTCTTCCATCGCGACAGTGTCCGGCGATCGACGCCTATGAGCTCAGCGAGCACCCGATCCGGGGTGTTGGGCAACCATCCGTCGAGATCTCGGAGCACGAGCCCGTTGTCGTTGGCGATTCCCGTGACATGCTCATCGAGTGCGTCGCGGACGACATGCCGGATACGCTCGAGCAGAATGAGCAACCGGTCGTAGGTATCGAGGTTCGACTGCTCCCGACGCGAGAGCAGATCCTTGATCTCCCAGAGGCCATCGAACAATTCGACGAGCTGATCTTTCTCATAGTCGTCGGGATACAGCTCGTCGCGAAGTTCACTCAGACGAGCATCAAGTTCCAGCCATCTCTCATTGAAGGTCTCAGCTACCTCCGGCGACTCCTGAAGTTGCTCGATCGCTTCCACGAACCCGTTCTTCAGCTCCTCAACGAGTTCGTCGGTGCGCTCGAGTCGCTCCTCGGGTGTCAGGGTCGTCGTCAAGGAATGTCTCCTCGCTGTCCTCTCCTTGGGACATTATAGGGACATCAATCGACGCTGTCATCCGTGCTGGTGGGATCACGGTGGTGCCCGCACCCTCGACCCGAGCCGGCTGAGGCGCGACCATTCGGCCGTGGAGCCATTTCACGAGGGACAGAAGATCTGGGTCGAGCAGGCCGATGGGTCGCAGCGTGCTGCGATCTTCGTTGGGGAGGCGGCTCAGGCGAGTTGGTTCGGCGGCGGGGCTGACGTGTACGTGGTCTATCCCGATACGCGGTCTGGCGAGGAGGTTTCCGCGGTCCGGGTCGTGCCTCGCGACTGACCGCTACGAGATCGCCTGCTCCGTCTCGGGATCGAAGAAGTGCAGGCGGCCAGGATCGACCAGCAGCGACAGTGTGTCGCCCGGTCGTGCGTGCATCCCCGGCGGGATCCGGGCGGTTATGCGGGCGTGCGTGGCGGCCTCGGTCGGGCCCGACAGACCATGGGTCGGTAGCTCGCGTGCCAACGCCAGCATGTCGCCGGTGAACACCGGCGGGGCGTCCAGGTCGAGGTGCACGAGCAGGTCTGAGCCCAGCGCTTCGGTCAGGAGCACGGGGAGGTCGAGCTGGCGGCCCGCGCCGCTCCCGTTCAGCGACACCTGGAAGACCTCCGGCCTGATCCCCACCACCACCTCGCGCCCTGTGTACGCGGCGAGGCCGGCGCGGTCGGGGCTCACGCGAAGGCGCTGAGTGCCGAGCACCACCTCGAGCCCGTCGCCGCCCCGCTCCACGCGCCCGCGCACGAGGTTCATTGCGGGCGAGCCCATGAAGCCTGCCACGAACAAGTCGGCGGGCCGGTCGTAGAGCGCCTGGGGCGCGTCGGCCTGCACGATGCGCCCGGCGCGCATCACCGCCACCCGGTCGCCCATCGTCATCGCCTCCACCTGATCATGCGTGACGTACACGGTGGTGGTGCTGAGCTCCTGGTGGAGCCGGCCGATGTATGTGCGCATCTCCACGCGCAGCTTGGCGTCGAGGTTCGACAGCGGCTCGTCCATCAAGAACGCCTGTGGCTCGCGGACGATCGCGCGTCCGAGCGCCACCCGCTGCCGCTGCCCGCCCGACAGCTGCCGGGGGCGGCGGTCCAGCAGGTCGGCAACGCCGAGCAGCCTGGCCACCTCGCGCACCCGCTCGGCGATCTGCGCGTGGGGCAGGCCCTGCATCTTCAGCGCGAAGCCCATGTTGGCCTCCACGCTCATGTGCGGGTACAGGGCGTAGGACTGGAACACCATCGCGAGGTCGCGGTCCTTCGGCTCCACGTCGTTCACCACGCGCTCGCCGATCCGGATCTCGCCGCTGGTGGTGTCCTCGAGGCCGGCGATCATCCGCAGCGCGGTGGACTTGCCGGAGCCGGACGGCCCGACGAGGATCACGAACTCGCCGTCCTCCACGTGCAGGTGCAGATCCCAGACGGCCTTCGTGCCGTCGGGGAAGACCTTGGACACGCCGTCGAGTGTGATGCTGGCCATCGCTCCTCCTCAGGCGGCGCCGTTGCGGGCGCCGTGGATGTAGTCGCGGTACCAGAGGCCGCTTCGCTTGGGTATGCGGCGCTGGGTGGCGTAGTCGACGTAGACGATGCCAAAGCGCTTGGCATAGCCGTGCTCCCACTCGAAGTTGTCGAGCAGCGACCAGAGGCAGTAGCGCCTCACGTCGATCCCCTCGGCGATCGCGGTGCGGACCGCCTCCACGTGGTCCCGCAGGTAGGCGGTCCGCTCGGAGTCGTCCACGTAGCCTTGTCCGTTGATCTGCGGGTCCTCGAAGGCCGCGCCGTTCTCGGTGATGTAGATCGGCACCGGCGGGTAGTCCGCGTGCAGCCGCTGCAGGATCTCGAGCAGTCCGCCGGCGTCGATCTCCCAGCCCATCGCCGTGACGGGCGGGGTTGGTGTGGCGGGCTCGAGGTCGAGCGGCCCGGCGCCCGGCGCGTGACGCCAGCGCTGGGGCATGTAGTAGTTGAGGCCGAGGAACTCGATCGGCTGCCGGATCAGCTCGAGGTCGCCGTCGCGCACCGCGTCGAGACGGCCGAACTTGCCCTCGTACAGCTCCACCATGTCGCTCGGATAGCCGCCGCGCAGGAGCGGGTCGAGGAACCAGCGGTTCAGGTGCCCGTCCATGCGCCGGGCGGCGGCGACCTCGTCCTCGGAGTCGCCCACCGGCCTGATCGGCGCCAGGTTGAGCGACACGCCCACGCGAGCGTCGGGCTGGGCGGCCTTGATGGCCGACCGCGCGAGTCCGTGGGAGAGCAGCAGGTGATGAGACACGCGCAGTGCGCTGGGCCAGTCGCGCAGCCCCGGCGCCTTGACGCCGTGGGCATGGCCGAGGAAGGCCACGACCCAGGGCTCGTTGTGCGTGACCCACTCGCTCACCAGGTCGCCGAGCTCGTCCACCATCAGCGCCGCGTAGTCGGCGAAGCGCTTGGCGGTGTCGCGCGAGGCCCAGCCGCCCACCTCCTGCAGCGCCTGCGGCAGGTCCCAGTGGTAGAGCGTCGCGATCGGCTCGATGCCCCGCTCGAGCATGCCCTCGACGAGGCGCCGGTAGAAGCGGATGCCCGCCTGGTTGACCGGGCCGGCGCCGTTGGGCAGCACGCGCGACCACGAGATCGAGAAGCGGTAGGACTCGACGCCGAGCGCCTGCATCAGGTCGAGGTCGCCCCGCCAGCGGTGGTAGTGGTCGCAGGCCACGTCCGCCGTGTCGCCGTCCGCCACCGCGCCGGGGATGCGCGTGAAGCGGTCCCAGATCGACTCGCCGCGTCCCTCCTCGCGCACCGCGCCCTCGATCTGGAACGCCGCCGTGGCCACGCCGAAGCGAAAGTCGGGCGGATAGCCGTTCGCGCCGCTCATCCCTTCACCGCCCCGGCCGTGAGGCCGCGCACCAGCCAGCGCTGAGCGAGGAAGAACGCCACCACCACCGGCACCGTCGACACCACGCCCGCCGCCATCAGCTGGTCGTAGGCGCTGTTGTAGTTGCCGATGAAGTTGCGGATGCCGATCGGGATCGTCTCGGCGTTCGTCTGGGTGAGCGCAGAGACGAAGAGCAGCTCGTCCCAGGCGAACAGGAACGCGTAGACGAACGTGGCCAGGAGTCCCGGCGCCGCGTTCGGCAGGACGATCCGCACGAACGCGCCGAAGCGCGTGCAACCGTCCACCAGCGCCGCCTCCTCCAGGTCGCGCGGAAGCGCGAGGAAGAACGAGCGCATGAAGTAGATCGACACCGGCGCGAAGAACGCGGTGTAGACGAGGATCATCCCGATGCGGGTGTCGAACAGCTGGATCGGCGTGTGCTGCTTGAGCCAAACGAAGCCGAGGTACACGGGCAGCAGGAACATCGCGCCCGGGATCAGCTGGGTGCCGATCACCGTGAGGCTGTAGGCCTGCAGGCCGCGCGAGCGGTAGCGGGCCAGCGCGTACCCGGCGCTCGCGGCGAACGCCGTGGCGAGCAGCGCCGAGACCGAGCAGATGATGAGGCTGTTGGCGAAGTAGTGGCCGAAGTCCACGTTGCTCCACATCGCGCTGAACGCATGCAGCGTGGGGTGGAGGATCCGGTAGGTCCCGTTCGACAGCGCCGACGCGGGCTGCAGCGAGCCGATGATCAGCCACGCCACGGGCGCGAGCATGATCACGAGGATCAGGTAGGTGAGCGCTGTGAGGGCCGCGCTGGTGAGCTTGCGACGCCGGCGCGGGGTGAGCGTGAACGCGCGAGCGCTCATGCGGCCACCTCCAGGTCGCGCCGGAAGGCGCGGTACCAGATGGCCACCCACACGGCCATCGCGAGCATCAGCAGCGTGGAGATCGCGGCGCCGTACCCGAACAGGCTGTTGTCGAACGCCTGCCGCACGATCAAGGTCATGAGCAGATCGGCGCGCGGGCCGGGATCGCTGCCGAGCATGATGTACGGGATCGCGAACTGGTACGCGGCGTAGATCACCCCGAACAGCAGCTGGATCGCGATCAGCGGCCGAAGCAGCGGGAACGTGATGTAGCGGAAGCGCCGCCAGGCGCCGGCGCCGTCCATCTTCGCCGCCTCGTGCAGCTCGGGCGGCATAGCTGACAGCCCAGCCAGGAAGAACAGCATCGGCAGCGGCAGGCCGCGCCAGATGCTCGGAATCACGATCGCCCACATCGTGTTGTTGCCGAGCAGCCAGGTGGGCTTGTGCGAGAGCAGGTGGGTGTAGTCCACCAGGATCCGGTTGATGATCCCGGCGTCGTGCTGCCACATGAACTGCCACAGCGTGGCCACCACGAAGCTCGGGATCACCCACGGCGTGAGCATCAGCGTGCGCACGATCCGCTGGCCGGGGAAGTTGCGATGAAGCAGCAGCGCCACACCGAGCCCGCCGCCGATCGTTCCGGCCACCACCGTCGAGGTGTAGATCGTGGTGTTGCGCGCTGCATTGAAGAAGCCGTCGTGGAGCGGGTTCGAGCTCTGGAACAGCCCCTTGAAGTTCGCGAGCCCGATCCACGGGGCGCCGAACAGCTGCGGCAGGGTGAACGTGTTCAGCTTCAGGAACGCTACGTACACGCCGGCCAGCATCGGCAGGATGTGGATGAGCACCATGAAGGTGAGAGCCGGGGCGATCAGCGCCCAGGCGAAGCGGTTGCGCCGCCAGGTGCTCCGGCGCGCCTTCTCAGCCAGCTGCTCGGGTGGCGGGGCCTGCTGCGCGCCAGGCGCCGGCTGCTCGTCGGCGGTTATGTGCTCGGTCTCAGAGATGGACATGAGTCTTACCGGCAGGGACTCCACGAGGGCGCGAGCTCAGCGCTCGCGCCCTCGGGATCCTCTGGCGGAGGGACCTCGCTATCCGCCCTGTGCCAGGAGGCCGTTGGCCTCCTTGGCGGCGGAATCGAGTTGCTTCTGAACCGTTGCCGGGCTGTAGGCCTTACCGCCGAAGCCGGCCGCGGTGTCGAGGATGTCGCCCAGCGAGTTCTTGTAGGCGTTCTCGACCTGCGCCCACTGCGGGATCGGGGCGTAAGAGCGCCCTTCCTCGATCGCCGTCAGGAACTCCTGATGGTTCGCGTCGCTGGCCCCGACCTGCCTCTGCGGCGAGAGGCGCGCCGGGAACATTCCCATCAGATCGGCGTACGCCTTCTGGGTGGAGTCCTGCGAGAGGTACTTGATGACTGCCCAAGCCGCGTCCTTGTTCTTCGCGGTCTTGTACATCATCAGGTTCGAGCCACCCACGAACGCGTAGGCCTTGCCGGTCGGTCCCTTGGGGAGCGGCGCGACGCCCACGTTCTTGCGCGCGGCGGCACTCCACTTCGGGTCGTCGCTGCGGGCCACCGAGCCGAGCACCCACGGACCACCGATCCAGACGGCCAGCTGGCCGCCCTTGAACATGTCCTCCACGCCCTGACCGTCCTTCTCGAGCGCCGAGGTGTCGAACACGCCCTCGCGGATCAGGTTCGCGTAGAACTCCACGCCCTGGGCCGACTGCGGGGTGTTGATCGCCGACTGCTTGTCGTCGGCAGTCAGCTCGTTGCCGCCGGCTGCCCAGACGAACGGAGCGACGCTGTGCACCAGGTCGAAGGCCTTCTTGCCGGCGCCGCCGAACGGCTGGATCGGCTTGCCACCGATGTTCTTCACGGCCTTCAGCTTGAGCAGCGTGTTGTTGAACGCGTCCCAATCGGTGAAGGCCGTCTTGGGGTCGATGCCGGCCTTCGCCAGCGCGTCCTTGCGGTAGTAGATCGCCCGCGCCTCGGTGAACCACGGCACGGCCCAGGTGCCATTGCGGCCGACGACCTGGGTGGTCTTCCAGATGCCGCTCGCGTAGGCGCTCGAGCCACCGATCTGGTTGATGTACGGGGTCAGGTCCTGGAACCCGCCGAGCGCCGCGAAGAACGGCACCTGCGTCGTTCCGGCCTGAGTGATGTCAGGGCCCGTGCCCGACACGGCGGCGTTACGGATCCGGTCGAGCTGCACGTCCCAGCCCACGAGCTTCACGTTCACCTTCACGCCCGACTGCTGCTCGAACGGCTGCAGGATGCGCTCGGTGTCTGCGACCGGCTTGGGGCCGTTGTTCATGACCCACATCGTCACGGTCGCGCCGCGGATGTCCTTGGCGGCGGCCTTCGTGGTGGACGAGCTATTGCTCTTGCTGCCACCGCATGCGGCCACCACGAGCGCCAGGGCGACGCTTGCCACGAGCAATATGAAGAGGCGGCTCTTGCTCCGTCTCGTCATCTCCTCTCCTCCTCCTCTCGAAAACGTTTACGGGGAACTTCGCCTGGTACCTAACGTCTCGTCGGTCGTCCTAGCAGCACCTCCTACGAGCCGTTCAGGCCGTGCTCCCCGAGCGTCGATTGACGCGCCACAAGGGTCACGGGCAAAGTCAGATTCGTCTCGATTTCGGTGCCGTTACCGGATTCCATCCGGCGCAGCAGCGTCTCGGCGGCGAGTGCGCCGAGCTCGGCCTTTTCCTGGCGAATCGTCGTGAGCGGCGGGTGGGCCACGGCGGCCACCTGGATGTCGTCGAAGCCCACCACAGCCACGTCCTCCGGCACCGACAGGCCGGCCGCCTGTACGGCTCGCATCGCCCCCATCGCCATCATGTCGGACGCGGCGAACACCGCCGTCGGGCGCTCGTCGAGCGCGAGCAGGCGCTCCATAGCCTCCCGGCCGCTGTCGTAGTAGTAATCGCCGTAGACCACGAGGTCGTCGAAGTAGCTGAGGCCGAGGGCCTGCATCGAGCGCTGGAAGCCGCGCAGGCGGTCCACCGCCGGAGTGGTCTCGAGCGGACCCGCGATGTGCGCAATCCGCTTGTGGCCTAGGTCTCGGAGGTGTCGCACGGCCAAACGCGCCCCTTGGCCGCTGTCCGAGCACACCCAGCTCGTGTGCTCGCCCTCGAGCTCCACATCCACCGACACGCACGGAAGCGAGGAGCGTCCGAGCCGCTGCACCTCGACGTCGTCGGAGGCCAGACCCATGAGGATCGTGCCGTCCACGTGGTGGTGCCGGCAGCGCTTGAGGTAGGAGTGCGGGCCGAAGCCGTTGCCCGGATGCTCGCTCGCGAACAGCAGCAGGTCGTAGCCCGCGGCGCCCAGGCGCTCCTTGATCCCGGCGAGCACCTCGTGGAAGAAGGGGTGCTGGATGTGCGGGTGATTGCGGCCCGTCTCGAGGAAGACGCCCACCACGTGCGAGCGCTGGGTGACGAGCGTGCGCGCCGCCGCGGTGGGTGTGTAGTCGAGCTCCTCGGCGAGCAGCAGGATGCGCTCACGGGTGTCCGGGCCGACGTCCGGATAGCCATTCAGCGCCCGGGAGACGGTGCCTATGGAGACGCCGCTCAGCCGGGCCAGTTCGCGGATGGTGATCTGCTTTCTCGGCATCTACGAAAACGTTTACGGTGACTGACGGCGCCAGTAAAGCACGACTCCCCATGTGAGTCAAGTCACATAGCAAGTGCGGCTAGCCACACAGTGCAGACGCTGGCTCCCCGTATAGCTCCGGCATCCCCCCGCCAGGAGTATGTGCAGGTCGTTACTGATCCAAATCGAGATCCCACCCGAAACCGGAGCGACGCAGGCGGAGAGAGAAATGGCAACGTGGCACACACAAACCCCAGTGCAAGCCACTCCTGAGCAGATCATCGACGTGCTCACGGACCCGAGGGCGGTGGCCACCTGGTCGCCGATCGACTTCGAGGTCGAGCACATCGAGGGCGACAGGCTCGTGACCGGTGGTCGCGCCCGCGTGACCGGCAGGCTGGCCGGCCGAGAGGTCGCCTTCGACATCGACGTGATCCGCGCGGACTCGCAACGCCTTCTCCTCACCGCCACCGGCCCGATCGAGATCGACGTCAAGTACGACGTCGAGGATCTCGACTCGCACGTCGAGCTCCGGGCCTGGGTGACCGTCCGCAGCCGCGGCGGCCTCTTCGGCCGCATCCTCAGCGGCGCGACCGAGGGCCTGCTCGGCGCGGGCATGTTGAACGCGGCGGTGTCGCGGATAGCGCGCGAGGTCGAGTCCTTGCAGCCGCTGCCGCTCGCCGCCTGACCGCTCCGCCCGCGCCGAGCAGCCTCGCCCCACTAGGGTTAGGCCGATGGCGCACGCGCCGACTCCGCAGACGAGCCCGGTCTCGGCCGCCGATCTGGCATCGCTCGA
The DNA here is from genome assembly GCA_046727635.1 of Actinomycetota bacterium. Taxonomy (GTDB): domain Bacteria; phylum Actinomycetota; class Thermoleophilia; order Solirubrobacterales; family Thermoleophilaceae; genus JAICJR01. Next base: position 19,055 of record JBKPDA010000298.1, read on the forward strand.
CGGCAGGATCGCCCCCGCGCCCGAGACCTCGATCTCGGTGATGGATGACGGCTTCCTGCGCGGCGACGGCGTGTTCGAGGTCGTGCGCGTGTATGCCGGCACGCCGTTCGCGTTGGCCGAGCACCTCGACCGCATGGAGCGCTCGGCCGCGAACCTGCGCCTCGGCTACGACGTGCCTCGGGCGGAGCTCGAGATCGAGGCTGCGGAGCTGCTGCGCGAACGTGGCGGCCCGGACTTCGACGGCTGCCTGCGGCTCGTGCTCACGCGCGGCGGCCGCCGGCTGCTGATCACCGAGCCGCTGCCCGGCGGGCGCGGGAGCAGCATCCGGCTTGGCTTCGTCACCTACGCGCCGTCGCGGATCCTCGACGGCATCAAGTCGCTCTCCTACGCGGGCAACATGCTCGCTACGCGGCTGGCCCGCGAGCGCGGCTTCGACGAGGCTCTGCTGGTCACGCCGCACGGGCGGGTGCTGGAGGCGCCCACGTCGTCGTTCTTCTGGGTCCCGCCCAGCGGCGAGCTCTGCACGCCGCCGCTGGATGAGCACATCCTCGCCTCGATCACGCGCGACCGGCTGCTGAAGCTGCTCGATGTGGAGCAGCGGGTGGCCACCACCGAGGACGTGCTCGAGGCGCGCGAAGCCTTCATCGCCTCCACCACGCGCGAGGTCCAGCCGGTCTCGGCGATCGAGGATCGGGAATTCGGCGAGCCCGGCGAGCGGACCCGGGACGCCGCCGCGCGCTTCAGCTCACAGCTGGAGCAGGAGATTGGCGAGTCCTAGACGGCTAGCGCGAGGCGTCTTCGCGCGTGGTGCCGTCGACCTGGTAGCTGATGTACCAGATCACGTGGCGGGCCATTCCTGCCGCCGCGTCGATCACGTCGCCGATGAGCTTCCGGGTCATCTTGAAACCATCATACGATTTAACTTCGATCCTCGCCAGACGTGAGAATCGTCACGATCGTTGGTAATCGACCGCAGTTCGTGAAGGCCGCAGCCGTATCGCGCCAACTTCGCGAGCAACACGAGGAGTTGCTGGTTCACACGGGCCAGCACTACGACGATGAGCTCTCGCGGGTCTTCTTCGATGAGCTGGGGGTTCCTGCCCCCGACCGCGAGTTGGGCGTGGGCTCCGGCAGCGCGTCGGCTCAGACGGCGCGGATGCTTGCGGCGCTCGAGCCGGTGCTGGCCGACTCGCGCGCGGATCTGGCGTTGGTCTACGGCGATACGAACTCCACGCTCGCCGGGGCACTGGCCGCCGCCCAGTGGCGCGTGCCGCTGGCTCACGTGGAGGCCGGGATGCGCTCCGGGGACTGGGCGATGCCCGAGGAGCTGAACCGCGTTCTCACCGATCACGCCGCCGACCTTCTGCTCTGCTCCACGCCCACGGCGATGACCAACCTGGAGCGCGAGGCCGTGCACGGCCGCGTGGAGCTGGTGGGCGACGTGATGGCGGATGTGTCCTTGGCCTTCGCTTCCGTGGCCGAGGAGCGCTCCCACGCGCTGGAGGATCACGGCGTGGAGCCGGCCCACTTCCTGCTCGTCACTGCGCACCGGCCCGGCAACGTCGACGACCCGGCGCGCCTTCGGCTGCTCGTGGAGCTGCTCGAGGCGCTGCCCGAGACCACGATCTTCCCGCTCCATCCGCGCACTCGCGCGCGGCTCGAGGCTGCAGGCCTGCTCGATCGCCTCTCGGCAGCGCCGCGCCTGCGGCTGACGGCGCCGCTCGGCTACCTCGACTTCCTCACCCTCGCTCGCCACGCGCGCGCGATCCTCACCGACTCGGGCGGCGTGCAGAAGGAGGCCTACCTGCTCGGCACCCCGTGCGTGACGCTGCGCTCCACCACCGAGTGGGTGGAGACCGTCGAGCTCGGTTGGAACGTGCTCGTGGACTTGGATCGCCAGGCCGCCTTGGCCGCGCTGGAGCGCCCGCTCCCGCCCGGCGAGCGGCCGGAGCTGTACGGCGGCGGGCATGCCGGGCAGCGCATTTGCGACGTGCTCTCCGCATACACTCCGGCCGGATGAGCATCCGCATCGGCGTGGTGGGGCTGGGGTACTGGGGCCCCAACCTGGCCCGCAACTTCGACCGTCTCCCGGGCTCCGAGCTGCGCTGGATCTGCGACCAGTCCGAGGCGGCGCGCGACCGCTGGAGACCGGCCTTCCCCGGCACGCGGGTGACGGACGACCTCGACGAGCTGCTCGCCGATCCGGAGCTCGACGCCGTGGTGGTGGCCACGCACGTGCCCTCGCACGCCGCGCTGGCCATCCGCGCGCTCGGCGCCGGCAAGCACTGCTTCGTGGAGAAGCCGCTGGCGCAATCCGTCGGCGATGCCGAGCAGGTGGTGGCCGCCGCCCGCGACGCCGGACGGGTGCTGATGGTGGGGCACCTCCTGGAGTACCACCCGGGCGTCGAGAAGCTGAAGGAGATCGCCGACAGCGGCGATCTCGGCGACATCTTCTACCTCTATTCGAACCGGCTCAACCTGGGCAAGCTGCGGGCGGACGAGAACGCTCTCTGGAGCCTCGGCGCGCACGACGTTTCCGTCCTGCTCCACCTGGCCGGCGGCGAGGAGCCGAGCGAGTGCCAGGCGTTCGGCGAGAGTTACATGCGCGATGGCGTGGAGGACGTGGTGTTCTGCTACCTGCGCTTCCCGTCCGGCCTGGCCGCGCACCTGCACCTGTCCTGGCTCGACCCGCACAAGGAGCGCCGCTTCACCGTGGTGGGCTCGAAGAAGATGGCCACCTTCGACGACATGGAGATCGAGCGCAAGGTCACGGTCTACGACAAGGGCTTCGACCAGGACTTCGCCTCGTACGGCGAGTACATCATGCGCTCAGGCGACATCTGGTCGCCGCGGGTGTCCAACGAGGAGCCGCTGCGGATCGAGTGCCGCCACTTCCTCGAGCGGATCAGCGATGGCGGTGAGCCGCGCTCGGGCGGGGACAGCGGCGTCCGCGTGGTGCGAGTGCTCGAGGCGCTGCAGCGTTCGCTCGACAGGAGCTCGCGTGCTGCGCCCGTCTGAGCGGGCCCCCGGCCTGCTTCTCGGCGAGGGGGTGGAGCTGCCGGACGACATCGAGATCGGCGGCCATGTGGTGATCCACCCCGGCACCTTGGTGGGCGAGGGCGCTCGCATCCAGGACGGCGCCGTGCTCGGGAAGCCGGTGGCGCTCGGGCCGAGCTCCACCGCGTCGCGCGAGCTGCCGCCGCCGCTGTGGGTCGGTCCCGGCGCCACCGTCTGTGCCGGCGCGGTGCTTCTCGCCGGAGCGCGGATCGGAGCCGGCAGCGTGGTGGGCGACCGTGCGCACGTCCGCGAGCGCGCTGTGGTGGGCGACGGCTCGGTGGTCGGCGCCGGCACGAGCATCGACAACGACGTGACCATCGGCGACCGCGTGCGCATCCAGACGGGCTGCTACATCACCGCCTTCAGCAGTGTGGAGGACGACGTGTTCGTGGCGCCCTGCGTGACCACCACCAATGACAACACGATGGCTCGCCACCCACCGGCGCCCGAGTTCCAGCTGCGCGGGGCGCTGCTGCGGCGGGCTTGCCGGGTGGGCGCGGCCGTGGTGCTGCTGCCGGGCGTCGAGGTCGGCGAGGAGGCGTTCGTGGCCGCGGGGTCGCTCGTCACCCGCGACGTGCCGGCGCGGGCGCTCGTGATGGGCGCGCCCGCGCGGGTGGTGCGCCAGGTGGACGACGGAGAGCTGATCGAGCGGTGGCGCTAAGCCTCCCAGCCATCCCCGCCCCGGGCCGGGCGGGCCGGCGCGCGAGTCGCCGCCGCGCGGAGCGGCGTACGCAGATCCTCGGCGCGCTTGCCCTCACCACCACCGTGGCGGCCATTGCGGGAGAGTTCGGCCGCGTGTGGCGTCGCGGCTCGGCGCCACTGCCGCTGGAGGCCGACGGCGTGCTTCACGCCGCCGAGGAGGCCGCGGTCGAGACCGTGGCGGTGGCCGTGGCCGGCTACCAGGAGGTGTCGCCGTACCAGCGCGCGCTCTTCAACCTGTTCGCCTCGTTCCTGATCTCGTTCGGCAGCGCGCGCGGGATCGCGCACCTGTTGCGCGGCGGCCGGGGCCGGCGCGTGGGTCCGTTCCGCGACATCGTGCTCGGCCAGCGCCACATCCACCACTTCGTGCCGGGGATCGCGCTCGCGTTTGCCTCGGGCACCGCCGCCTTCCTCGTGCGCAGCGAGGCCGCGCAGGCGCGCCTGGCGTTGGGCTTCGGGGCCGGGATGGGGATGACGCTGGACGAGTCAGCGCTGCTGCTCGAGCTCGATGACGTCTACTGGACCGAGGAGGGCATCCTCAGCCTGCAGATCACGCTCACCGTGATCGCGCTGCTCGGCGGCCTGGCTGTGGCGCTGCGGCTGGTGCGCCGCGGCGAGGAGATCGTGCTCGAGGACGCGGCGGAGCCGCCGGCGCTGGCCGCCGCCTAGGCGAGCTGCCAGCAGATCTCGGTCTCGAGCTGTTCGGGATCCTCGTGCCAGTGCCCGTAGATCTCCCAGCGCACGCCTGTGCGCGCGAGATCCCGCGCC
>JBKPDA010000299.1:0-5211 GCA_046727635.1 Actinomycetota bacterium
GCCAAGCGCGCCGCCCACCTGCATCGTGGTGTTCACGAGCCCGGAGGCGAGCCCGGCGTCCTGCGGCGTGGCGCCGGACATCGACAGCGTCATCAGCGCGGGGAAGGCGGTGCCCACCCCGGCGCCGAGCACGATCATCGATGGGAACACGTCGCTCCAGTAGTGCCCGTCCATCGGGGCGCGCGCGAACCAGGCGAGGCCCGCCGCGATCAGCGCGAGCCCCGGAATCAGCGTGGTGCGCGCGCCGAAGCGGGTGAACAGCCGCTCGGAGAACTTCAGCGACAGCGTTCCCATCACCAGCGTGGTGGGCAGGAAGGCCAATCCGGTCTCGAGCGCGTCGTAGCCGAGCACGCGCTGCAGGTACAGCGCGCCCAGGAAGAACGTGCCGAACATGCCTGCGACCGTGAGCGCCTGGATCACGTTGGCGCCCGTGACGTTCCGCGAGCGGAAGATGCGCAGCGGGATCAGCGGGTTCGACGCGGTGGCCTCACGGACCACAAAGGCCACGAGCAGCGCAAGCGAGCCGGCTCCGAACGCGAGCGTCTTGCCGGCGCCCCATCCATCCTCGGCCGCGGGCTTCACGATCGTGTACACGGCGAGCATCAGGCCGCTCGTGATCAGCACGGCGCCGGGGATGTCGGCACCGCTGCCGAAGCCGATGCCCTTGTCCTTCGCCAGAAGGCGGGTGGCCAGCACGGCCGTGGCGATCCCGATCGGGATGTTCACGAAGAAGATCCAGTGCCAGTTGATCGCCTGGGTGATCGCACCGCCCAGCAGGAGGCCGATCGAGCCGCCGGCCGAGGCGACGAACGCGTAGACGCCGATCGCCTTGGCCTGCTCCCGCGGCTCGGGGAACATCGTCACGATCATCCCGAGGATCACGGCGGAGGTCATCGCGCCGCCCACTCCCTGGATGAAGCGCGCGCTGACGAGCACGCCGGGGCTCTGCGCGATGCCGCACGCCAGCGACGCCAGCGTGAACACGGCGAGGCCGGTGAGGAAGATTCCGCGCCGCGAGATCAGGTCGCCCAGCCGGCCGGCCAGGAGCAGCAGGCCGCCGAACGCGATCAAATACGCGTTCATCACCCACGCGAGGCCGGACTGCGAGAAGCCCAGATCGCTTTGGATCGACGGCAGCGCCACATTCACCACGGTGGCGTCGAGGACGATCATGAGCATGCCCGCGCAGAGCACGTAGAGGGCTATCCAGCGCGAGCGTTCGGCCATCTGGGTTTCAGTCATGGTTCTCTCCTCGGTTCGTGATCGACTCCACAGCTGAGACCGGGGGGCGGCTCAAAACTCATCGCTGACCGCGACACCGCGGCGAGCACGGTGGGCTCGTCGCCGCGGTTGCGCAGGGTGCGAAGGGGAAGACCGACGAACCATAGGATCGCGCCCTGCTGGAATTGGCGTCGGCCGCCTGCCGTGCACTCGAGCTCGATCTCGCCGCGCTCGACGATCACGATCGCATCGAGCCAGTCGGCCTCCCGGTAGGGCTGTTCGCTGCCCGGCTGGAGCGTGACGACCTTGAGCTGGAACGACCGGGGGAGGGCTCTGCCGAGGAATGACAGCCGGTCCATTACCGCTATGACGGCCTGGGGACCCGAAACTAATCGGGCGCCTACGATGTCGGAATGGCTACGCGCAACCAATCAGTCGCCACTGAGCTGGACCTCGAGCAGTACCGTCGCGAGCTGACCGGCTACTGCTACCGGATGCTGGGCTCGGGCTTCGATGCCGAGGACGCCGTGCAGGAGGCCATGGTCCGGGCCTGGCGCAACGTCGACAAGCTCGAAAGCGCCGCCGCTCTGCGCTCCTGGCTGTACCGGATCGCCAGCAACGTGTGCTTCGACATGCTCGAGGGAGCGAAGAAGCGGGCCAGGCCGATGGACCTGGCATCACCCTCGATGGCCGACACAACGATCGACTCGGGCCTGCCCGAGGAGACGTGGATCCAGCCCATGCCCGACGCCAAGGTGCTGCCCGCCGACGGCGACCCGGCCGAGCTGGCCGAGGCCAAGGAGACGATCCGCCTCGCCTTCGTGGCAGCGCTTCAGCACCTGCCGCCGAAGCAGCGGGCGGTGCTGATCCTGCGCGAAGTGCTGCGCTGGCAGGCCACCGAGGTGGCCGAGCTGCTGGATACAACCGTGGTGTCGGTGAACAGCGCGTTGCAGCGGGCGCGGGCCACGCTCGACGAGGCGAGCGTGGACGCCAGCGGGCCCGCCGCGGTGGACGACGAGGAGGGCCAGGACCTGCTCGCGAAGTACGTGGACGCGTTCGAGCGCTACGACATCGAGGCGCTCGTCTCGCTCCTCCACGACGACGCCACCTTCACGATGCCTCCGTACGAGCTGTGGCTGCAGGGTCCGACGGAGATCTACAAGTGGTTCTTCGGCCAGGGCATCGGCTGCAAGGACTCGCGCGTGCTCGTCACCGAGGCGAACGGCCGCCCAGCGTATGGCAGCTACCGGCCCGCCGGCAGCGGCCTGTACAAGCCGTGGGGGATCGTCATCCTCGAGTCCTCGGGCGGAAAGATCTCGGCGGTCAACCAGTTCATCTATCCCGAGCTGTTCCCCTTCTTCGGCTTCCCGACTGAGCTCCGCAGCTAACCCGTGCGGTTCCGCGTCCAGGGCCTGGATCACGTCGCCCTCGGGGTGGGCGACCAGCGCGCATCGGAGGACTGGTACCGCGAGGTGCTCGGGCTCGAGCGCGAGTACGCGGACGCGTGGGGCGACATGCCCGTCGCGGTGATGGCGCAGGGCAGCGGGCTGGCGCTGTTCAAGGCGGCCGATACGAGCGCCGGGTTTCGCCACCTCGCGTTTCGCGTCGATCGCGAGAACTTCGAGCTGGCTCAGGACGACCTCCGCGGCGCCGGAATCCCGTTCGAGCTCGCCGACCACGGCGTCTCCCACTCGATCTACTTCGAGGACCCGGACGGAGTCCGTCTCGAGCTGACCACCTACGAGGTCTAGGGCTCTAGCGGCTCCAGCCCTCGCTCTGGGGCGCCATGAAGGGGTCCTGCGCGGGCGGCTCCACCGGCCGGCCCTCGTACTGGGTCGAGAGCACCATCGACGAGCGGAGCTCCCCGTGCCGGCTGAGCCTGTCGAAGAGCCCTTCGAGGTGTTCGATCGACGTGGCCCGCACCTTGAGCATCGAGCAGTGGTCGCCGGTGAGCTTGTGAATCTCCACCACCTCGGGGAAGTCCTCGGCGCCGCTCGTCATGAGCAGGCACTTGCCCGGCGCGCAGCGCATCTCGACGAACGCCGAGATCGGCTGCCCGGCCTGAGCGGGGTCGACGACCGCCTGATAGCCGGTGATCACGCCGCTGTCCTCCAGCCGGCGCACCCGCTCGGCTACCGAGGGCGGCGACAGGTTGATGCGCCGGCCAAGCTCCTTGAAGGACAGCCGGCCGTCCGTCTGGAGCTCGTGGAGGATGCGCCAGTCGAGCGCATCGAGGGGTTTTTCCGATCGAAAAGTCATGGGGCCGAAAGTTCTTACTCGCGGAATGTCGGACGGCCGAAATCCCGTTGCCTGCCCATTCCGTTTCGCGTGTCGCTTACCTAGCCTTTTCCCGCATGAACAACCTCCCAATCGCCGCACTGATGGCCCGCGATCTCACCCGCCAGCAGTTCGAGGAACAGCCGGCGCCCCAGCAGCGCCCGCCAGTCGAGGACCCCGAGCCGCGCGTCAGGCTCCGCCGCAGGAGCGCACGGCTACTGCGCTCGCTGGCCGACCGCCTCGAGCCGGCACCGCGCTGCGCTTAGCGCCCCGGCGGCCCTAGGCGCGGACGGCGCGCCGCCGCTCCGGCTTGCCGAAGGCGGCCTGAAGCAGCAGGTTCACGAAGCTGACGATCAGCGCGCCGAGGAGGGCCGAGCCGAAGTTCTTCACGTCGAAACCCTTCACGAGCCAGTCGGTGAGGTAGAGCATCAGCACGTTGATCAGCAGGTAGCCGAAGCCGAGCGTGATCACGATGAACGGGATCGACAGCAACGTGAGGAAGGGCTTAACCAGGGCGTTCACCGCGGTGAAGACGATCGCCGCGAGGAACAGCGTCCACCAGTCGTCGCCGTAGCCGATGCCCGACAGGAGCCAGGCCGCCACGAACAGGGCGACCACGTTGAAGGCCCATCTGAAGAGGAGGCGCTGTGTCAAGCCGGCTTGCGTGCGCCAATGATCCCTGAACCGGCGTGTTCGTGCACGAGGGCACCCAGGATGTCTCGCACCCTGCGGCGGAAAAAGAAGTGGCCCTCGCCCGGGTTCAGCCACGCCCGGCAGCGCGGCAGCGCCGCCACCAGTTGCAGCGCGTGCTCGACCGGGACGAACGCGTCGTGCATCCCGTGCCACACGTGCACTTCCCCCTCCACTGACGCGAGGTCGAAGCCCCACGGGCGCGACGTGACCAGGTGGTCCTCCACCAGCCCGGCCACCCCGCCGCCTGTCGCGGCCAGGAAGGCCTCGATCACGCCGTGGCTGGTGGCGCCGTCGGCCAGGTGGCTCTTGTCAGCCGGCGGTGCTCCGATCGCCATCGCGCGCAGGAGGAGCGACGGGTGCTTGGCCACGAACGAGAGCGCGGCGTCGCCTACGCGGGTGGCAAGGCGCGGGGCCGCGGCGATCGCCCGTAGCGGCAACCGGATGCGGGCCGGCAGTCCGGGCACGGCAGCCGGCGCGCAGAGGGGAGAGAGCGATGACACCGCGGCCGCGGCGGTTATCCGTTGCGGCAGGAGGTGGGCGCACGCCACCGCGTACGGCCCGCCGGCCGAGACGCCTACCACGCCGAAGCGCTCTACCGCGAGCGCGTTCGCGAGCTGCTCGAGGTCGGCTGGGAAGTGGAGCAGCGTGCGGCCGGGCTGCTCGTCGGAGCCGCCAAAGCCCGGGCGCTGCACGAGGATCAGGCGCAGGCCGAGCTCGTCTGTGGCGAGGTCCAGCTCGCCGTTACGCTTGAGCGGCGAGCCGATCGCCCCGTGCAGGTACATGATCGGGAAGCCGTCGGGCGAGCCGTATTCGGTAAAAGCCAGGCGCCGGCCGTCGGCGAGCCGGATGGTGGCCACGGTGCTCCCTTCTGCCGCCTAAAAGCGCTGCAAACGGCAGGCTAAGCGCGGGCGGCCGGCCGCATGTTGCCAACTCGTGACAGGCGGTCGAGCACGTCTTCCAGCGCGGCGGCGAACTCGTCCGGGCGCTCCATCATGAGGATGTGCCCGGCGTCCGCCACCG
>JBKPDA010000300.1:0-9863 GCA_046727635.1 Actinomycetota bacterium
CGCTTGAGGCGGCCGCGGCGCACGTGATCGGCAAGTGCCTCGAGAGCCGGGCGAAGCCAGTCGGGGTGTGGGTCGCGCAGCGTGACGAGTCCCTTGCCGCCGCGCTCCACGTAGAGCACCGGCTCGGCGTCGAGCGTGACCACGTAGGCGCCGGGGGCCCGTGCGGCGCGGCGGCCGTCGTCGCGCTTCGGCCACGGCAGCGAGGCGCCGTAGGGATTCGCCGGGTCGGTGGCGGCGAGAACCAGGGCGTCCGCGGACTCGTCGTCGCGCAGCGACCGGAGCCTCTCCACGGCACCGGCGAGAGCGAACTGCGCCCCGCCGAGCCCCTCCACGAAGTAGCCGCGCCGGGCGGTGCCGAGTGTCTCGAGGTTCACCAGCTCGCCGTAGAGCGAGGCGAAGCCGCCGGGCACGCCCTCGGCCAGCACGGTCTCGCGCGTGACGATGCCGTAGCGCTCCAGCAGCACCTCGGCGAGTGCGCGCATGCGCGGCCCGTACTGCGGCGCGTCGGCGAACAGCGGCGCGGTGAGCGACCAGCGGCCCTGGATCTGCGGCGCTCCCGGCCGCCGGCGGGCCGAGAAGCGGCGGCCGCGATCGCGCTGGGCCTTCGCCAGTGACAGGCGCGGCGCGCGCAGCGGGGCAAACGCGTCGTTGGTCACCTCGCCCGCCCAGACGAGGTCCCACAGCGCCTCCTGGAGCTCGGCCGGCTCGGCCTCGATGTCCACGAGCAGGTCGGTCCAGAAGCCCGCGCCGTGAGCGAGGCGCTCGCGGATGGCCTCGTGCAACGCCTCGGAGGGCGGCTCCGACTTGCTCGGCGGCGGGCCGAGCCAGCGAGCGTCCTCGCGGAAGTAGAGAGCCACTCGGCCGGTGCCGCGCCCGAGGGCGCCCGCGCCGATCCAGACCAGCTCGCCGCTCGCGCAGAGCTGATCCATCCACGCTTGGGAGTAGGCGCCCACGCGCCGGGGCAGCACGTCGCGTTCCCACACCTCTGGGGTGAGCGCCAGTCCCTGCAGCGGCACGAGGATCTCACGCAGGCGATCGGGCCCCGCGCCGCCCGGAGGCGAGGCGTCCACGCCCTGCCAGGCGGGCAGCAACCGCGCCAGCGAACGCTGGTCCGCCGGCTCTACCTCCTTGCGCAGGCTGGCCAGCGAGGCGCGCCGCAGGCGGCGCAGCACCTCGGGATCGCACCACTCGCGCTCGGACCCGCCCGGGCGCAGCTCGCCGCGCACCAGCTGGCTCGCACGCTCCAGCTCGCGCAGCACCGGCGCCACGTCGATGCCGTAGCGGCCGGCCAGCTCCGCCGTGGTGAACGGCCCGTGCGTGCGCGCGTAGCGCCGGGCGAGCCGTCGCAGCGGTTCCTCGACGGGCTCCAAGAACGTTGCGGGCAACCCGCCCGGCGGGACGGCGCCGAGCGCGTCGCGATAGAGGCCCGCGTCTTCGGACGCGATGTAGCGCTCCTCGCCCCCGATACGCATGCGGGCGGCGCGGCGCTCAGCCACAAGGCGTTCCAGCATCCGCTTTGCGGACACCGCCTCGAGGCAGCGCTGCTGAGCCTCCGTCACGGAGAGATCCCCGAGCGCGCGCAGGATGTCGTGCAGCCCGTCGGCGTTGGCCGCACGCGTGCGCTCGCTCAGACGCTGGAGGTCGGCCTCCACCTCGTCGAGCGCGGCCGGGTCGATCAGGTCGCGCAGCTCCTCCTGACCCAGCAGCTCGGCCAGCAGGTCGCGGTCGAGCGACAGCGCCGCCGCGCGCCGCTCGGCGTTCGGCGTGTCGCCCTCGTACATGTAGGTGGCCACGTAGTCGAACAGCAGCGACGAGGCGAAGGGCGATGCGCGCGAGGTCTCCGCCTCCACCAGCGACAGCTCACGGGTGTGCAGACCTCTCAGTAGCTCGACCAGCCCCGGCACGTCCAGCACGTCGCGCAGGCACTCGCGGTAGGTCTCGAGCACGATCGGGAACTGGCCGTAGCGCTTGGCCACCTCGAGCAGCGACTGCGCCTTCAGCCGCTGCTGCCACAGCGGAGTGCGCTTGCCCGGGTACGCGCGCGGGATCAGCAGCGCCCGGGCGGCGTTCTCGCGGAAGCGCGCCCCGAACAGGGCCGACGAGCCCAATTCGCGCACCACCATGTCCTCCACCTCGTCCGGCTCCACCATCACCAGCTCGGCGCGCGGCGGCTCGTCCGAGTCGGGCAGGTGGACGATGATGCCGTCGTCGGACCAGATCGCGTCGGACTCGAGCCCGAAGTCGTCGCGGATCCGAGCAGACAGCGCCAGGCCCCACGCCGCGTGTACCCGGCCGCCGTACGGCGAGAGCACACACAGCCGCCAGTCGCCGATCTCGTCGCGGAAGCGCTCCACGACGATCGTCCGGTCGGAGGGCACCACTCGCGTGTAGTCGCGCTGCTCGCGCAGGAACGACACGAGGTTGTTGGCCGCGCGCTCGTCGAGGTCGAACCCGTCGGCCACGAGCTCCTCGGGCGAGCGGTCCACAGCCCAGCGCGAGAACTCGCCGATGGCCTTGCCCAGCTCGGCCGGACGGCCCACGCCGTCGCCCTTCCAGAACGGCACGGCGCCGGGCACGCCCGGAGCGGGGGTGACGATCACTCGGTCGCGCGTGATCTCCTCGATGCGCCAGGTGGAGGCGCCGAGCAGGAAGGTCTGGCCGGGCCGCGCCTCGTAGACCATCTCCTCGTCCAGCTCGCCCACGCGCCGCCCGTCCGGCAGGTGCACGCCGAACAGACCGCGGTCGGGAATCGTGCCGGCGTTGGTCACCGCCAGCTGCAGCGCGCCCTTGCGCGCTCGCACCGTGTCCGCCACGCGGTCCCACACGATGCGCGGGCGCAGCTCGCCAAAGTCGTCCGACGGGTAGCGCCCGTCGAGCATGTCGAGCACGTTGTCGAGCAGCTCGCGCGACAACTCGGCGTACGGATAGGCGTGGCGCACCAGCTCGTGCAGCTCGGGCACGCTCCACTCCTCGCCGGTGGCGGTCATCGCCACGATCTGCTGGGCCAGCACGTCGAGCGGGTTGCGCGGGATCACGGTCTCCTCGATCAGCCCCTCGCGCATCCGCTTGGCCACCACCGCGCACTCGAGCAGGTCGGCGCGGAACTTCGGGAAGATCCGCCCCTTCGACACCTCGCCCACCCCGTGACCGGCGCGCCCGATGCGCTGCAGCCCGCGGGTCACCGACTTGGGCGACTCCACCTGCAGCACCAGGTCCACCGCGCCCATGTCGATGCCCAGCTCGAGCGACGAGGTGGCGACGAGGCACGGCAGCTCGCCCGACTTCAGCATCTCCTCCACCACCAGGCGCTCCTCGCGCGCGAGTGAGCCGTGGTGGGCGCGCGCGATCTCGGACTCCGCCATCTCGTTCAGCCGTGCGGCCAGCCGCTCGGCGCCACGGCGGTTGTTCACGAAGATGATCGTGGAGCGGTGCGAGTTCACCAGCTCGAGCAGCTCCGGGTAGATCGCCGGCCAGATCGAGCGCCGCGTGGCCGCGTCGCCCTGCCCGAGCGGATCCATCTCGAGCGCGTCGGCGTCCGGCTCGCGCATGTCCTCAACCGGCACGTGGATCTTCAGATCGAGCGGCTTGCGGATGCCGGTATCGACGATCGCGCACTCGCGACCGCTGCCCACGAGAAAGCGGCCCACCTCATCGAGCGGGCGCTGGGTGGCCGACAGCCCGATGCGCTGGAGCGGCTTGCCGGCGGCGTGGTCGAGCCGCTCGAGCGTGAGCGCCAGGTGCGCGCCGCGCTTGGTCTGCGCCACGGCATGGATCTCGTCCACGATCACCCACTCCGCCCCGTCCAAGATCTCCCGCGCGCGCGAGGTGAGCATCAGGTAGAGCGACTCGGGCGTGGTGATGAGCACGTCGGGAGGCTGGCGCAGCATCGTTTGGCGGTCCCGCTGGGGGGTATCTCCTGTGCGGATGGCCACCCGCACGTCGCCGCCGATGCCCTTCAGCGGAGCCCGCAAGTTGCGCTCGATGTCGTACGAGAGCGCCTTCAGCGGCGAGACGTACACCAGACGGGTACGACGCTCGTCGGCCGGCGCCGGCTCGGCCACCAGCCGGTCGAGGCCCCACAGGAAGGCGGCAAGCGTCTTTCCGGAGCCGGTGGGAGCGGACAAGAGCACGTGCTGGCCGCCCGAAATCGCAGGCCAGGCGCGCTCCTGCGCCGGCGTGGGCGCCTCGAACGCACGCGTGAACCAATCACGTACCTGCGGGGTGAACGTTGTCAGCGGGTCGTTAGGCACGCAACAGACCAGCGTATCGGGTAACCGCAAGTCCCCTGCTAGCGGGCAGGTGGGGTGCGGCTAGCCGTATAGGCGGTCACGCGAAGGCGCACGAGAATTGCTCTCGAAGACCATGGCCAGGACGGTGCTTATCGTGGATGACCACCCGAGCTTCCGCATGTCCGCACGAATGTTGCTTCAGTCAGAGGGCTACGTAGTGATCGGGGAGGCAGAAAACGGGGAGGAGGCGGTTGCCGCCGCCCTCAGGCTGCGCCCGGATTGGGTGCTCCTCGACGTGAACCTGCCGGATATCGACGGCTTCGAGGTCGCGTCCCGCATCACCGCCGCGCAGGATCCGCCCGCGGTCGTCCTCACGTCCAGCCGCGATGGCAGCGACTTCGGTCCGCTGGTGGAGCGCAGCGGCGCCAGCGGGTTCGTGGCCAAGAGCGAACTGTCCGTGGGAGCCCTGGAGGAAGTGCTCGGATGAGCTCGCTGCGGCGTGGGGTTCTGGCACGGCTTCACCGTCGGGACGCCGACGAGTACGCGCGCATGAACGCCGAGCTTCGCGCCCGCTTCGAGGACGTTCGTGCCTCTCGCGCCCGGCTCCTCGAGGACGACGCCAAGGCGCGCCGCCAGCTCGAGCGCGATCTCCACGACGGCGCTCAGCAGCGCCTCACCGCGCTCGCGCTCGACCTCCGGATGGCGCGCTCGCGCGTGAAGGAGGATCCCGCGAAGGCCGAGGAGCTGATCGCCGGCGCCGAGCAGGAGCTGGCCCGCGCGATCGAAGACCTGCGCGAGATCGCTCGCGGCATTCACCCGGCTGTGCTGAGCGACCGGGGCCTCAAGCCCGCCCTCGAGTCACTGGCCGGCAAGTCCGAGCTCCCGGTCGAGCTCGCCGAGGTGCCGGAGGAGCGGCTGCCGATGAACGTGGAGCGCGCCGCCTACAGCGTGGTGACCGAGGCGCTGAACAACGCGATCCGGCATTCGCACGCCACGCACTGCGTGGTGAAGGTGGTGCGCGACAACGGCCACGCCCTCATCGAGGTGACAGACGACGGCGTGGGCGGCGCGGATCCCGGCCGTGGCAACGGCCTGCGGGTGCTCGCCGACCGCCTGAACGCCCTGGACGGCAACCTCGAACTCGTGAGTGGGCCCGGCGAGGGAACTATTGTTTTCGCGGAGATCCCGTGCGCGTAGTCGTTGCCGATGACTCAGTCCTCCTGCGCGAGGGCATCGTGCGGATCCTGGGTGACTCCGGATTCGACGTGGTCGGCCAGGCCGGCGACGCCGACGACCTGATTCGCAAGGTCTCCGCCCACAAGCCCGACGTGGCGATCGTGGACGTGCGCATGCCGCCCACGAACACCGACGACGGCCTGCGCGCCGCCCAGCGCATCCGCGCCGAGCAGCCGGAGACAGGCGTGCTCGTGCTTTCCCAGTACATCGAGGAGGGCTACGCGCTGGAGCTCCTGTCGGAGAACGCTGAGGGGGTGGGCTACCTGCTGAAGGATCGGGTTGCAGATGTCGATCGCTTCACGGAGAGCGTCCGGCGTGTAGGCGAGGGCGGCTCGGCGCTCGATCCGGAGGTGGTCGCGCAGCTGCTCGGCCGCAGGCGCCGCGAGGACCCGCTTGGCGAGCTCAGCCCGCGCGAGCGCGAGGTGCTCGAGCTGATGGCCGAGGGCCGCTCCAACCACGCGATCGCCGAGCAGATGGTGGTCACCGAGCGCGCCGTCGAGAAGCACGTCACCAGCATCTTCGGCAAGCTGAAGCTGCCGCCCACCGCCGAGGACCATCGGCGCGTGCTGGCCGTGCTCAGGTACCTGCGCGCGTAACCCATTCCGGGGTGGGGCTAACTACACCCCCAAGACGCCAGCAAGCCGCATAGCCCCGGCAAGGCGGTATGACGAGTATTTCCGGGTACTCGCGGTCCACTCCCTGGAAAGGATCCCCACGCCTTGAACGCCCCCCTCATCGTCTCCGCTGTGGACGTAGGCCGCCGTTATGGAGAAGGCGACGCCGCCGTTGACGCACTCGACGGCGTGACTGTCGGCTTCCCCAAAGGTCGCTTCACGGCGATCATGGGTCCCTCCGGCTCCGGCAAGTCCACTCTCATGCACATCCTGGCCGGCCTCGACCGTCCCACCTCTGGCTCGGTGGTGGTCGACGACGTGGAGCTCGCCTCGCTCGACGACAGGAAGCTCACGCAGCTGCGTCGCGACAAGTTCGGCTTCATCTTCCAGTTCTTCAACCTCCTCCCGGTCCTCACGGCCGAGGAGAACATCACCCTGCCGCTGAAGATCGCCGGCAAGAAGCCGGACAAGGCCTGGCTCGACGAGCTGATCGAGGCCGTCGGCCTCAGCGACCGGCGCAACCACCGCCCGTCGCAGCTCTCGGGCGGCCAGCAGCAGCGCGTGGCAGTGGCCCGCGCCCTGCTCACCAAGCCGGCGGTGGTGTTTGCCGACGAGCCGACGGGCAACCTCGACTCGAAGGCCGGAGACGAAGTGCTCGCGATGCTTCGTCGCGCCGCTGATGAGTATGGCCAGACCGTGGTCATGGTCACCCACGACCCGCATGCCGCCGCGGTCGCCGATCACATCGTCGTGCTCGTCGACGGCAAGGTCGTCCGCGAGACGCCCGCCGGCGCTGCCGACGAGGTCGTCGAGCTGATGAAGGCGGTGGCGTAGATGCTCGCCATCTCCCTCAGGGGGATGGCGGCCCGGAAGCTGCGGACGGTCCTCACCGCGCTTGCGGTGGTACTCGGCGTAGCGCTGATCTCCGGCACGTACATCCTCACCGACACGATCAACCGGCAGTTCGACAGCATCTTCGCGACGGTGTCCAAGGGCATCGACGTGAGCGTGTCGCCCAAGAAGATCTTCAACACCGACAACGGCACCAACCCGCCCGCGTTCCCCCAGGCGCTGGTGGCGAAGGCACAGCAGGTCCCGGGCGTCCAGAAGGCCTCGGGCGGCGTCTTCGACAACGGCACGATCGTCGGTAACAACGGCAAGAAGGTCGGCTCCGGCGGAGCGCCCAACTTCATCACCAACCCGGAACCGGCTCCCTTCGATCCGTTCCACTACGTCTCCGGCCATCCGCCAACGGCCAACAACCAGATCGCGATTGACAGCTTCACCGCCAAGAAGCAGCACTGGCACGTCGGCTCGACGGTCCGCGTAGGCGGTCAGGGCCCGGCGACGCCGTACACCGTCGTCGGAATCGCGAAGTTCGGCAGCGTCGACTCCCTGGCGGGAGCGGCCATCGCGATCATGCCGCTCGATCAGGCCCAGCGTGTGCTCGACAAGGTCGGCAAGCTCGACGGCATCGACATCCAGGCCCAGGCCGGAACGAGCGCCCAGGCTCTCGTCCCGCGCGTGCAGACCGCCCTCGGCACCAGCGTGACGGTTCGCACCGGCTCGGACCAGGCGAAGAAGGACGCGAACGACACGAAGGCGGGTCTGAGCTTCCTTCAGACGCTCCTGCTCGTGTTCGCAGGCGTGGCCTTGTTCGTGGGCGCGTTCATGATCTTCAACAGCTTCTCGATCACGATCGCGCAGCGCACCCGTGAGCTCTCGATGCTGCGCACCGTCGGCGCCTCGCGCCGCCAGGTGCTCGGCTCGGTGCTCGGCGAGGCGACCGTCATGGGACTTCTGGCCTCGGTCACGGGCCTCGTGGTGGGCATCGGCCTGGCGGGAGGGCTCAAGGCTCTCTTCAAGGCCGTGGGCGCCGATCTCCCCGGTGGCGGCACCGTCATCCAGGCGCGCACGATCATCGTGTCGCTCGTGGTCGGCACGCTCGTGACCGTCATCGCGAGCCTCTCGCCGGCGATGCGTGCAACGCGCATCCAGCCGATCGAGGGCGTGCGCGAAGGCGCCGTGCTCCCGCCGACTCGCTTCTCGCGGCTCAAGAGCCCGATCGGCATCGTCACGCTGATCCTCGGGGTCGGCCTGATGGCGCTGGCCGTCTTCGGCGGCAACACCGGCAGCGCGGTGTGGCTGCCGCTGCTGTTCGGCGTGGTCTTCGTGTTCATCGGAACCGCGATGTTCTCGTCGAAGCTCGTGCGGCCGATCGCGTCGATCGTGGGCCGTCCGCTCGAGAGCCTGCGTGGCGTTACCGGGCAGCTCGCGCGTGAGAACTCCACGCGCAACACGGCTCGCACCGCGTCCACAGCGGCCGCGCTGATGATCGGCCTCGCCCTCGTCTCGGGCGTGACGATCTTCGCCGCCGGCCTCAAGAAGTCGGTGAACGACGCGATCGACAAGAGCGTCCACGCCGGCGTGGTCGTGGAAAACAAGGACGGCTGGAGCCCGATCCCGGCCGCTGCCGGCAAGCAGATCGCCCAGGTGCCGGGCGTCAGCGTGGCGTCGCCGATCCGCATGTCACAGGCGCGGGTCGCCGGCGTGAGCGGCACGCCCGACATGACCGGTGTCGATCCGGCCACCCTGCCGTCGGTCTACCAGATCGAATGGAAGAAGGGCTCGAACCAGACGCTCCAGTCGCTTGACGGCACGGGCGCGCTGGTGAGCGATTCGTGGTCGAAGAGCAAGCACCGCAGCGTGGGCGACAAGATCACGCTGACGACCCAGAACGGTCGCCACACCACGTTCACGATCGAGGGCACATACAAGAACAACGCCCACTTCCTGGGCGACATCTCGGTGACCACTACGGCGCTCGCGCAGGCCGCGCAGGTCACCCAGGACCAGTTCGTGTTCGTCGGCCTCAAGCCCGGCGCGAACCCCGACTCGGTCAAGGCGGCCGCGGGGCGCGTCCTCAGCGCCCAGTACCCGACCGCCGAGGCCGTGACCAAGAGCGGCTTCAAGAAGGAGCAGACGAAGTGGATCGGCCAGATCTCGGCCTTCTTCTACGTGCTTCTGTCGCTATCGGTGATCGTGTCCCTGTTCGGGATCGTGAACACGCTCGTGCTCGCCATCTACGAGCGCACCCGTGAGCTCGGCCTGCTGCGCGCCGTTGGCACGTCGCGCCGTCAGGTCAGGCAGATCGTGCGCTACGAGTCGGTGATCACCGCGCTGATCGGTGCCGTCTGCGGCACCGTGCTCGGCGTGTTCTTCGCCGTGATCCTGTCCCGGCCCCTGGCCAGCGAGGGCTTCAAGCTCTCGTTCCCAGTCGGGACACTGGTGATCCTGCTGATTCTCGCCGGCCTGGCCGGCGTGCTGGCGGCGATCACCCCCGCGCGACGCGCGGCACGGTTGAACGTGCTGGAAGCGCTGGCGTACGAATAGAGGTGTCGGGTGAGGGGTGAGGGGTGTGGGGAAAGGCCCTCACACCCCACACCCCACACCCCACACCCCGCTTATCCCTTGCGCTTGACGGTTGGAGGCTGCCAGCGCCCGTTCAGGGCTGCTGCCTTTGGCTCATACAGCCGCAGGTTCAGCTGGAAGTTGCCGTTAGGGGCCGGTAGCCAGTTCGAGCGCAGGGCGGCCGGCGGGGCGTCGTGGCTCACGTAGATCTTCAGTGAGTGCCCGCGGCCGAAGCGGAGGCCCTGCGTGCGGTCGCCGATGGTGTAGCGGTCGATGGGGTTGGCCACCAGGAAGCGGTCCGCTCCGTACATGGTCACCGACCAGAACGCACGCACCGGGGGCAGCTGCCCAGGAGCGAACGAGACCAAGTACT
>JBKPDA010000301.1:0-3558 GCA_046727635.1 Actinomycetota bacterium
GGCGAGTAGATGATCGAGGGCGCGAACACGGTGGTGTCGAGCTCGGACTCCGCCACTGCCTGCTCGGCCAGTGCCTTCGCGCGGAAGAAGCGCGAGCGGGAGTGCGCGCTCGCCCCCATCGTGGAGAAGAAGAGGAAGCGCTTCACGCGGGCGCGCTCGGCCGCCCGCACGAGGCGCACGGTGGCCACACCGTTCAACTCCTCGATCGAGCCGGCGTCTTGGTCCCGGATCGCCGCTGCCAGGTGGATCACGGTGTCCACGCCGCGCAGCGCGTTCCGGAACGAGGCCGGGTTGGCGAGGTCGCCAAGCGCGATCTGCACCCGCACGCGCTCGGCCCCGAGCCGACGCGGATCCCGCACCAGGCAGCGAACCGGCTTGCGAGCCGCCACCAGCCGGCGCAGCAGCGCCGTGCCTACGTTGCCGGTAGCCCCCGTGAGCAGGATCACCCTAGAACCAGTGGCGCTGTTCTTTCCAGGGATCGGCGTCGTTGTGGTAGCCGTTCAGCTCCCAGAAGCCCATGCGGTCCTCGCTCATCACCTCGAGCTTGCGCACGAACTTGGCCGACTTCCAGAAGTAGCGCTTGGGCACGAGCAGCCGCAGCGGGCCGCCGTGGTCGTGGTCGAGCGGCTTGCCGTCGTAGGTGTGGGCCAGCAGCACGTCGTCGTCGAGCACGGCCTCGAGCGGCAGGTTTGTGGTGTAGCCGCCGTCCGAGTAGGCCATCACGAACTTGCCCTCCGGCTTCACCCTGGCGCGGTCCAGCAGGTCGCTGACGGCCACGCCGCGCCAACTCGTGTCGAGCTTGCTCCAGCGCGTGACGCAGTGGATGTCCACCACCACGTCCTTCTGCGGCAGCGCGAGCAGCTCGTCCCATGACAGCTGAAACTCGTCCTCCACTTCGCCGTAGACCTGGAAGTCCCACGCGCTCAGGTCGAACGCGGGGTTGGGCCCCACGGTCAGCACCGGGAAGCCCTCGGTGAGGTACTGGCCGGGCGGCACCCTGGCTGGATCGAGGCCCAGCTTCTCCGCCTGCCGCCTGCCGCGCTCACCCAGGATGCGAGAGGTGATGGCCACGGGTCGAGTCTAGGGGTCTGGTCGTTACAATCGCCGTCCGCTTCGCTCCGGCCGGCGGGATTCGAACCAGTCAAGGAGCCCTACGACATTGGCATACGTCATCGCAGAGCCCTGCATCGACACGAAGGACAACTCGTGCGTCGAGGTCTGTCCGGTTGACTGCATCCACCCCACCCCGGAAGAACCCGACTACGACTCGGTGAACCAGCTCTACATCGATCCGGACGAGTGCATCGACTGCGACGCCTGCGTCGAGGCCTGTCCCGTGGACGCCTGCTTCGCCGAGGACCAGCTGCCCGACGAGTGGCAGAAGTACATCCAGATCAACGCCGACTACTACAAGAAGGCTTAAGTCGGCGCGACGGCGCACACGCTGCGCCGGGGAGAGATAGGGTGGGCGTAGTGGACGACGACGCCATCCGCGCGCTTGTCATCCGGCTGGCTCGCTCTCACGCCTCCGGTGGCAACGTGATCGAGCGTGCCGCGATCCTCGCCGAAGGTGGCGACTTCGCTGCTGTGATGGCCTGGATCGCCGACCACGGCGGGAAGCCCGAGGCAATGGCTCCCGCGAGCGCCAGGCATGGGCTGCACGGGGCGCAGCTCGGTCACAGCGGCGGAGTCGAAGGGCGAACGCCGCTTCGCTTCCTGCTGCCGCCCGGAACGCTGGCGTGAGACGCGCGCACGTCGCGGTGGTCGTGGCAGTGGCCACGGCCGTGGTCGTCGTACCCACGACCGGAGAGGCTGCGAAGTTCACCTACACGCACCGCGTCACGGTCACGGGCCAGCTCGTGGACCACTGGACCGTCGACGACCCCAGCCCCTGTGGCCCGGTCGGCGACGGAACCGAGACGGTCACGTTCCAGACGAAGAAGGCGTTCCGGGCGAGGGTCTACATCGATCGCTACGCGAACAGCGAGGTTCGCAACCAGGCGGGTACCTGGCTCCTAGTGGCTCCCCAGGGACCCTTCCACCAGATCACCGACGTCCGCGCCCATCCCGCCTCCGGCACGGTCAACCTCGTGGACAACACCACGCCCCGCCCGCCGCCGGGTGGCGATTGCGGAACACCCGCGGACAAGTCCGGCTGCGGCACCAATTCGCTGAGCCGCGCGATGAGTCGCGTGGGGCGGTACGACCGCCACCGGATCGCCGCCGGCCTGCAGACCGGTGAGCTCAACCGGAATCGACAGGGTGACATCACATGTCAGATCGGCAGCCTCGAGGGCTTCAGCGAACCCCCGTCCATCGCCGGCGGCACCCAGACCGGCGAGCTGCTGCTCACGATGCCCAGCCCTCGGACTCTCGCCCATCGGCACGTGGTGAAGGTGACGGGGACAAGCCACAAGCTGACCACGTCACCGCACGACCCCGGCTCGCCGGTGCTCACGGACGACGTGACCCGTACGGTCACCGTCACGTTCACGCGGCTCTAGGTCTGCCGCGGGGCGCTACTGCGCCATCGGCAGCGCGGTGCCGCTGACGTCGCTCGGGAACGGCGACGCCGACTGCATCACTGGCACCTGCTGCGGCGTTGCGGCGATCAGGCCGCGCGCCGTGTGGAAGATGGCCTGGGAGGCCGGCGCGTCCGGGTCGGTGACCACGAGCGGCTCGCCGGTGTCGGCGCCCACGCGCAGCTCCTCCTGGAGCGGGATCTTGCCGAGCAGCGGCACGTCCAGCTCGTCGGCCAGCAGCTGGCCGCCGCCCTCGCCGAAAATCGTGAAGCGCTGGCCGTCGGGCGTGGTGAAGCCGGACATGTTCTCGATCACGCCGGCGATCTCGAGGTCGAAGCGGCGGGCGGTCTCGGCCGCGCGCTTGGCCACCTTCTGGGCGGCCGGCTGCGGCGTGGTGACCACCACGAACTTGGCCTGCGGCAGTAGTTGCGCCAGCGTCATGGACACGTCGCCGGTGCCCGGCGGCAGGTCGATCAAGAGGTAGTCGAGCTCGCCCCAGTCCACGTCCTCGAGGAACTGGCGGATGGCCTTGTGGAGCATCGGGCCGCGCCACGTGATGGCCTGGTCGGGCTCGTCGAGGAAGTACTGGATCGACATCGTGCGCACGCCGGTGCGCGAGGTCAAAGGAATGATCTTGCGCTGGGCCGACACCTGCGGCCGCCCCTCCACCCCGAGCATGCGCGGGATCGAGTAGCCCCACACGTCGGCGTCGAGCGCGGCCGTCTGCTTGCCGTCGGCGTACAGCGCGGCGGCCAGGTTGGCCGTCAACGTGGACTTGCCCACGCCGCCCTTGCCGGACGCCACGCACACTACGTTTCGCACCTGCGCGAGCGAGCCCTCGGGCAGCGAACCGCGGCCGAGCCTCTGCTGGAGGCCCTGCTTCTCCTGCTGGGAGAGCACGTCGAAGCCCACCTGTACGTGCGTCACGCCCTCGAGGGCGGACACCTGCTCCACCACCGCCTTCTGGAAGTGGGAGCGGATCGGGCAGCCCGGCGTGGTGAGCGAGACCACCACGTCCACGCGGCCGCCCTCCTGC
>JBKPDA010000302.1:0-6274 GCA_046727635.1 Actinomycetota bacterium
GGCATCGTGCTGGAGCGTAGTGACTTACTTGCTCGGGTCGAGCAAGAGCTTTCCGCTCGTCTTCCTCGAGTGGAGGTCCTCGTGTGCGCGCCGGACCTCGCTGAAGCCGTAGGTCTCACCCACGAGCGGCTTCAGCTCTCCTCTCCCGGCACGCTGGAAGAGGTCCTCCAGCGGCTCGCGCATCATGTCCTCGCGGCCGAGGCAGTGCACGAGCCAGAAGCCCACCACCGCCTGGCTCCTGCGCATCAGCGAGCCGCTCGACACCGTGTTCGGCTCGCCGCTGGCGATGCCGTAGGTGACGAGCCGGCCGAACGGTGCCAGCGCCTTCAGGCACTCGTCGAACACCCGGCCGCCGGCCATCTCCAGCACTACGTCCACCTTGCGGCCGTTGTTCGCCTCGATCAAGGCGTCGCCGAGGTCGTCGGCGTTCGGGTCTAGGGCCACGTCCGCTCCGAGCTCGATCGCCTGCGCGCGCTTCTCTTCCGAGCTGGCCGTTGCGATCACGCGCCCGGCGCCGAACGGCTTGGCCAGCTGCACGGCGAGGTTGCCCACGCCGCCCGACGCCGCGATCACCACCACGGTCTCGCCCTGCTGCAGCTTGGCCGAGGTGCGGTAGAGGTGCCACGCGGTGAGGCCCTGGATCAGGAGCGCCAGGGCCACGGCGTCGTCCACGCCCTCGGGAATCGGGAAGGTGGTGGCCGCGGCGACCGCCGCGTACTCCGCGTAGCCGCCGCTGCGGAGCATCGACACCACGCGCTGACCCTCCTGGAACCCGTTCGCGCCGCGCTCGACGGTTCCCGCCACCTCGCCACCCGGGATCAGCGGCAGCTCGAACTTGGCCAGGTACGTGTTCTCGCGCTGGTGCGTGTCGGCGAAGTTGATCCCCGCGTGCGAGACCCTCACGAGCAGCTCGCCCTCGCCCGGCTCGGGCGTCGGGATGTCGGCGACCTTGAGTACCTCGGGGCCGCCGAACTCCTCGATCTGAATGGCGCGCATCGGTGCGAGACCTTAGCCAAGCAGGACATTGACAGCTTTGAGCGAATCAGCATAAAGTCGGATTGGTCTAGTCCAATCAGGAGGGCTCATGGCATCGGACATCGCTGCGCCCGCTCCCGCGGTCGACCAGGACGCCGCCGATCTCGCGCGCTACGGCTACAAGCAGGAGCTGAAGCGCTCGCTGAACATCTTCAGCTCGTTCGCGGTCGCGTTCAGCTACATCTCTCCGGCCACAGGAATCTTCACGCTGTTCATTCTGGGAATCGGCACGCTCGGGGGCGCCTTCTTTTGGACGTGGCCGGTCGTCTGGCTCGGACAGTTCATCGTCGCCCTGGTGTTCGCCGAGGTGTCCACGCACTTCCCGCTCGCGGGTTCGGTGTTTCAGTGGACGAAGTACCTCACGCGCAACAAGACCTATTCGTGGTATGCGGGCTGGATCTACCTGTGGGCGGGCGCGCTGACCGTCGCAGCCGTCGTGGCCACGCTGCCGCTGGCGCTGATCCCGATGATCGACAACCTTGGGATCCACTCGATCCAGATGAACCCGGCTGATCTGACGAACCAGAAGTGGATCGCGGGAATCACGCTGGTCGTGATCACGATGCTGAACATCTTCGGCGTGCGCCTCGTGGCGCTCATCAACAACACCGGCGTGCTGTTCGAGATCCTCGGCCTGTTCGTCTTCGCGATCATCCTGGCCGCCTTCAACCACCACCACTCGGTCGGCGTGATCTTCCACACCGGCGGCCCGGCGTTCAACGCGAGCAACTTCCTGGTGGCGATGTTCATGGGGTTGTTCGTCATTTACGGATTCGACACCGCGAGCACGCTCGCGGAGGAGTCGCATGAACCGAGAAAGAAGGCGCCGCAGGCGGTGCTCGCCTCGATAGCGGCGGCTGGCGTGATCGGCGGCGTGTTCATCTGGGCGATGCTGATCGCCACGCCCGGGAGCATGGCCAGCGTGGTTAAGGCCGGCGGCATCGGCCCGGCGGACATCATCGACGCGAACCTGTCCAACGCCCTGTCTGTGGCCTACCTGCTGGTGGTGTCAGTGGCGATCTTCGTCTGCTGCCTGTCGATCCAGGCGTCCACGATTCGCCTGGCCTTCGGCATGTCGCGCGACCGCCAGCTGCCGGCCTCGCACCTGTTCTCGAAGGTGAACGAGAGGACGCACACCCCGATCGGCGCCTGCATCCTCGTCGCGCTGATGGCCGTGATCTTCCTGCTCAAGTACGCGGGCGTGGCCTACATCGCGATCGCGGCCACGGGCATGATCTACATCTCGTACCTGTTCGCGACGATCGCGATCTTCAACGTGAGGCGGAAGGGCTGGCCGCACGAGAAGGGAGCGTTCAGCCTCGGCCGCTGGGGCATGCTCGTGAACGTGCTGGCGATCCTCTGGGGTGTCGGCATGCTTGTGAACTTCGCCTGGCACCGGGTGGCCACCAACCCGAAGCCGAAGGAGCTGCCCGGCACGCTGAAGTTCGGCTGGACCTTCATCGATGGCATCCCGATCCTGTGGCTGGTGCTGGGCGTGGTGCTCCTCGTGGGCTCCGTCTACTACTGGCTCAGACGCGCGCAGATACCCACGCCGGTGGTCACGGAGACAGCTGCCGCCGAAGCCAGCTAGCGGGGCGTGGCCGCGTTTCGTTCGATCTTCGGCCCGCGTTGGCGGCTACGGCCGGGCTCGGCCGTGCCCGCGTACGCGCAGATCGAGGACCAGCTCGCCGCCCGGATCGAGTCCGGCGAGCTACGAGAGGGGGAGCGCCTGCCACCGGAACGCGATCTCGCCGATGGACTCGGCGTGAGCCGGATGACGGTGCGTCAGGCGCTCAGCTCTCTCGCCGCCCGCGGCCTGGTGGAGCGCGGCGTGGGCCGCGGCACGTTCGTGGCCCGCAGCAAGCTCGACCACGACCTCGGCCGCGTGGCGGGGTTCAGCGAGCTGATGGAGCGGCACGGGCTCGAGCCGGGCGCGAAGCTGCTGTCGGCGGTCGAGCTGCCCGCGCCGGACGCCGTGGCGACGGCGCTCGCGATTGGCTCCGGCTCGCCCACTTACCGCATCCAGCGGCTTCGCTTCGGCGGCGGCGTGCCGCTCGCGATCGAGGACTCGTGGCTCCCCGCCGATACGTTTCCGGGGATGCTCCAGCTCGGGCTCACCCGCTCGCTCTATGCGCTGATGAAGGAGCTGTACGACCTCGAGCCGGTGCGCGCGGTCGAGCGGCTCGAGCCGGTGGTGGCGCGAGCCCACGAGGCGGCGGCCCTGGAGGTCGCGGAAGGCTCGCCGCTCATGCTCGTGGAGCGCACCGCTTACGCCGCCGACGGCACGGCCGTCGAATTCGCGCATGACCGCCATCGGGGCGATCGCGCGAGCTTCGTGATCGAGGTCGCGGCCGATGTTTCCTCGTACGTCTGAGCTGATCGGGGAGCCGCTCGGCGAGCCTGAGCCGCTCGGCGGCGGCATCACGAACAGGAACTTCCGCGTGCACACGGCGTCCGGCGACTACGTCGTGCGCGTGTTCGGCAGGGACACAGCGGAGCTGGGCATCGACAGGCGGGCGGAGCACGCCGCCGCCGAGGCAGCGGCCGCCGCGGGCGTGGGCGCCGAGGTGGTGGGCTTCCTCGACGACGCCGCTGTCACGCGCTTCATCGAGGGGCGGCCGATCCCGCCGGAGGAGCTGCGGCGGGCGCCCGATGGGATTGCCGCAGCGCTGCGCGCGGTCCACGCCGGCCCGCCGCTGCCCGCGGAGTTCAACGCATTCCGCGTGGTGGAGACCTACCGGGAGCGCGCGGGCGGGGCACCGGCGGCGTACGACGAGGCGCACGCGCGCGCACGCGAGATCGAGGGTGCGCTGACCGGGCTCGAGCACGAGCCGGTGCCGTGCCACAACGACCTGCTGAACGCGAACCTGATCCACGACGGCGAGCGCGTACGGATCGTCGACTGGGAGTACGCCGGGATGGGCGACCGCTACTTCGACCTCGGCAACCTCTCGATCAACAACGACTTCGAGGAGCCGGACGACGAGCGCCTGCTGTCCGCCTACTTCGAGGAGCCGTGCACTCCCGCGCGCTTCGCCGCGCTGCGGCTGATGCGGATCATGTCCGACTTCCGCGAGGCGATGTGGGGCGTGGTGCAGCAGACGCTGTCCGACCTCGACTTCGACTTCGAGGGGTACGCGAGCGAGCACTTCGAGCGCCTGGGCCGCTCGGTCGCCGACCCGCGGTACGAGCGCTGGCTCGAGGATGCCGCGCGTGGCTAGGCGACAGGTCGACCTGCCGAGCGCCGCCCGCTGCGTGATCATCGGCGGCGGCGTGGGCGGCACCAGCGTGGCCTACCACCTGGCGGAGCTGGGAATGAGCGACGTGGTACTGCTCGATCGCAACCAGCTCACCAGCGGCTCCACCTTCCACTCCGCCGGCCTCGTGGGCCAGCTGCGCGGCTCCGTCTCGCTGACGAAGATGATGATGTACAGCGTCGAGCTGTACCGGCGCCTGCGCGAGGAATCGGAGTTCGACCCGGGCTGGAGCGAGGTGGGCTCGCTGCGGCTGGCGTCCTCGCCAGAACGGATGGAGGAGCTGCGGCGACAGGCCGGCTGGGCGAAGACGTTCGGCCTGCCGCTCGAGCTGATCTCGGCGGACGAGGCGAAGCAGCTCTTCCCGCTGATGGCCACACGCGGCGTGCTCGGCGCGGTTCACCTGCCCACCGACGGCTACCTCGACCCCTCGCAGCTCACCTACGCGCTGGCGGACGGCGCGCGCCGCGGCGGCTGCCAGATCTTCACCAACACCCGCGTGACCGGCATCGACGTGGAGCGCGGGCGAGCGCGGCGAGTATGTACCGATCGCGGTGACATCGAGGCCGAGCTGGTTGTCAACGCCGGCGGCATGTACGCCGCCGATATCGGGCGCATGGCCGGCGTGCGCGTGCCGATCGTGCCGATGGCGCACGAGTACCTCGTCACGCAACCGATCCGCGCCCGCGCCCCCGGGGAGCACCTGCCGACCCTGCGCGACCCCGACCTCCTCATCTACTTCCGCGAGGACGGCGACGGCCTCGTGATGGGCGGCTACGAGCGGCACTGCGCGCCCTGGTCGCTCCGAGGCGAGTCGGGCTTCGACGAGATCCCACCCGACTTCAATGGCCGCCTGCTCGAGGAGGACTGGGACCGCTTCGAGGAGATCGTCGAGAACTCCAAGGTGCGCGTGCCCGCGATGGCCGACGTGAAGGTCACGAAGCTGATCAACGGCCCGGAGGCGTTCACGCCGGACGGCGAGTTCTGCCTCGGCGAGACCGAGGTGCGAGGCCTGTTCGTGGCGGCAGGCTTCTGCGCGCACGGGCTGGCGGGGGCGGGCGGCATCGGCAAGGTGATGGCCGAGTGGATCGCGGAGGGCGAGCCATCGATCGACCTCTGGCACATGGACATCCGCCGCTTCGGCCGCCAGTACGGCTCGCCGTCCTACACGCTGAAGCGCACGCGCGAGGTTTACGAGACCTACTACGACATCCGCTACCCGGGCCAGGAGCGCGAGGCCGGGCGACCGCTGCGGCTGAGCGCCGCCTACGGCTGGCACCGCGACCACGGCGCGGTGTTCGGCGAGAAGTCCGGCTGGGAGCGCGTGAACTGGTACGAGTCGAACGCGGGTGCCGGCGACGAGTCGCTGCGCCCGCGCGGCTGGGCGGGTCATTACTGGTCGCCCGCGATCGGCGCCGAGCACCTGGCCACCCGCGAGACCGCCGGGCTGTTCGACGAGTCGTCGTTCGCGAAGATCGAGGTGTCGGGACCCGGCGCGGATGAGCTGCTGCAACGCCTGTGCGACAACGACGTGGCGCGCGCCGTGGGCCAGATCACCTATACGCAGATGCTGAACAGCCGCGGCGGGATCGAGTGCGACTTCACGGTCACGCGGGTGGACGACGAGCTGTTCTCGATCGTCACCGGCACGGCCTTCGGGAACCATGACCTGTCGTGGATCCGCCGCCACCTGCCGGACGACGGCAGCGTTCGCGCCCGCGACGTCACCTCGCAGTGGTCGTGCTTCGCGCTCTGGGGGCCGGGGGCGCGGGACATCCTGCAGCCGCTCGTCCCCGAGGAGCTTTAGTTCCCCTACTTGTCTATGCGGGAGATCACGGTATGCGACGTGCCGGTGCGTGCGCTGCGGGTCTAGTATGTGGGGGAGCTCGGCTGGGAGCTCTACTGCCCGAGCGAGTACGGCCTGACGCTCTGGCGCACGCTGTGGGAGGCCGGCCAGCCGCACGGGATCGTGGCCGGCGGCTACC
>JBKPDA010000303.1:0-7014 GCA_046727635.1 Actinomycetota bacterium
GGATGTCGGTGAGATCGACCGCGTCGACCGGTTGCAGGGTGGGAATCGCGGCCCTGGCCGCCGCCGGTGCCAGCCCCAGTCGCGCGGCGGCCACAAGCGTGGGAGCGGCGATCAGGTAGCCCACCATCCGCCGGCGGGTGAACACCCGTCGCGGGTCCTCGAGTCCAACCTCAGCCATGCCGCCTCCTCCCACAGCTGGCGCAAATCCCTGTCTTCCCTGCCACTCGGGAAGGTACAGGAAAGCGCTAGCTTTGCCGCCCTCTCGTGCGCACGCACAGTCGCAACTCCACGGCGTTGCTCTTGGCGGCGGCCGTCGCGGTGGGCGCGGCGCTGCGACTGCCGTTTCTGGGCCACCAGTCGCTCTGGATCGACGAGACCTACACGCGCGACATCGCGCTAGCGCCGCACCTGTCGAGCGTCTGGTCGATGGTGAAGGCCTCGGAGTCCACGCCGCCGCTGTTCTACTGGCTGTCCTGGCTCGTGAGCCACGCGCTCGACTCGGGCTCGGCCGCGGCGCTGCGACTCGTGCCCGCGATCGCCGGGACGCTGACCGTGCCGGTGGCCTACGCGACGTTTCGCCGGCCGCTTGGGGAACGGGCGGCGCTGGCCGTGGCGTGGCTGTGCGCGGTCAGCCCCGTGCTCGTCTGGTACTCGCTCGACGCACGCGCGTATGCGCTCTTCGTCCTGATCGGGCTGCTCAACCTCTGGGCGCTGTTCGAGGCGCTGGATCGCCCGGACAACCGGCACTGGGCGGTGTGGGCGCTTACCTCGGTGCTCTGCATCTGGACGCACTACTTCGGCGCGTTCTTCGTCGCCGGCCAGGTGGCCTACGTGCTGCTCGCCCGCGGCGGGGAGGTGCGGCGGCGGCTGCTCGGCTGGTGCGTGCCGGTGGCGCTCGGGGTCGCCCCGCTGATCGCGCTCATCAGCAGCCAGAGCTCGGATGCGCGCACGGCGTTCCTCCAGTCGCGCTCGCTGAAGACGCAGGTGGAGCAGACGATCCGCCAGTTCGGCATGGGGCCGAACGTGCCGAACGCCTTCCTCGAGGGCGCCGGCCTTGTCCTGCTGGCGCTCGTGCTCGGCGCCGGGATCCTGACGCTCGTGCGCCGGCGCGATCGCACCGCCGTGCTGATCGCGGTGGTGGTGGCCGTCACCTTCCTGCCGCCGATCCTGCTGACCGTCAGCGGCATCGATCGCATCTACTACATGCGCAACATCCTGGTGCTCTGGCCGCTCGTGGCGGCGGTCGCCGCCTTCGGTCTGTTACGCGCGCGCGGGGCGCCGCTCGCCCTCTACGCGGCACTTTCGATCGCCACGGTGCTTGCCATCCAAGCCGACTGGCGCTACCAGAACGTGGACTGGGCCACCGTCAGCGGGACTATCCGCGCCCGCATCGGAAGCGAGCCGGCCCTCGTCTATCCGGGCTTCGCCGGTGCGCGGGTGGGGTCCGTGTATCTGCATCGAACAGAGACGCCGGGGCCGGTCACCGGGCAGCACCTCGCGGTGATCGTCGAGCCCGGGCGCACCGACCGCCGCGAGCTGGAGCCGCTGCCGCAGTTCCCCGGCACGCCGATGCCCCGCTTCACGGCGAGCCGCGTCACGCAGCTGCCGCACGGATTCCGGCTGCTCCAGTACGACGCACCCGCGCCGCAGCCCATCGCGCAGGGCGGCTGGCACCCGGACCTGTTCAACCAGCCGCCCTGGTTTGCGATCGCGCGCTAGTGCCAGACCACCGGGCGGCGCCACGGAGTCCGAGCGCCGCCGACGATGGCCGCACGCGCCAGTGCGGTGGCGAGCAGGCTGCCGACCAGCGCGTAGACAACCGCCGCGATACCCCAATTCACGCCCACGTCGATCTTCGCGGTGTGAATGCGGAAGACGTCGTGGAATGGCTGCACGAGCCACTTAGCGGCGTCGTTGATGGTCGAGACGATCCCGTTCGACGTGTTCGCCCCGAGCAGGTGGATCAGGATTCCGCCGACGACGAGCGCCACGACCACGGTCGTCGCCAAGCTCACAATTTTTGCAAGCGTGTACATGGACCCCGGATACCCGGGGCAGCCGCCCGAACGCCCCGTTCAGGCGTTCCTGGCGCGTTCAGTCGCGCGGGCGATCGCGGTCGCGAGAGGGCTGCACGCGCTTCGGCTCGCCCGGCATCTTCGGGTAGTCGGGCGGATATGGCATGTCGGTGAGGCCCTCAGCCTCGTCGCGCTCGTACATGTCGAGCAGCGTGTTGAGCGAGTACGAGTTGTCGTTGATCGCCGCGTGGCGGTCGCCCACCTCGGCGAAGCGCGCGGGCATCGTCTCCACGTTGAAGTCCTCAGGCTGGACGTCGTTCAGCTCGTCCCACGTGACCGGGGCTGACACCGGCGCGCCCGGTTTCGGGCGCACGCTGTAGGCGGAGGCGATCGTCCGGTCGCGGGCGTTCTGGTTGTAGTCCACGAAGATGCGCTCGCCGCGCTCCTCCTTCCACCACTTCGTGGTCACCTCGCCGGGCAGGCGCCGCTCCAGCTCGCGGCCGAACGCGATCGCCGCGTGGCGCACGTCGGTGAACGTCCAGCGCGGCTCGATGCGCACGTAGATGTGCACGCCCCGGCCACCCGAGGTCTTGGGGAAGCCGGTGTAGCCCAGCTCGCCCAGCAGCTCGTGCGCCACGCCGGCGACACGCACGGCATCGGCGAAGTCGGTGCCGGGCTGGGGATCGAGGTCGATGCGCAGCTCATCCGGATGATCCACGTCGCTGTCGCGCACGGGCCACGGGTGGAACGTCAGCGTGCCCATCTGCGCGCACCAGCCGACCACCGCGATCTCGGTCGGACAGATCTCGTCGGCATGCCGTCCGGACGGGAACTCGATCCGCGCGGTCTGCACATAGTCGGGAGCGCCCTTGGGAATTCGCTTCTGGTAGAACGCGTCGCCGCCGCCGCGCTCGCGCGTGGAGATCACGATGCCGGGGTGCACGCCCTTCGGCCAGCGCTCGAGCGTGGTGGGCCGCTGGTCCAGCGCGCGCATGATCCCGTCCTCCACCGCGAGGTAGTACTCGACGATCTGCAGCTTGGTGATGTCGCGGGTGCGCTCGGTGGCCGGGAAGATCACGCGGTCGGGGCTCGTCACGCGCAGCTCGCGCCGGCCGGCGTCGAGCATCGTGGCGTCTGACGAGGTGGCCATCTGCCAAGGAGGATGGCAGCGGTCACATTTCCGTGCCGGGATCCGTCAGGGCGGTAGAACCCGAAAACTCGGAGACCCCGAATGGAAACTGCAACCACCTCCTTCCTCGCGACGCGCCGCGGCAAGCTCACGCTCGCCCTGCTGTGCTCGATCGCGTTCCTAGATTTCGTCGATGCCCCGATCGTCAACGTGGCGCTGCCCGCCATCCGCGGCGACTTGAACTTCTCACTGGACGGCCTCACGTGGGTGCCGGCGGGATACCTGCTGACCTACGGCGGCTTCATGCTGCTCGGCGGCCGCATGGCCGATCTGCTCGGACGCCGCCGCATGCTCACGGCGGGAATCGTGGTAATCGCCGCGTCGTCGATGATCGGCGGCATCGCCGCCAGCGCGGGCGTGCTGGTGGCCGCGCGGCTCGGCCAGGGAGTGGGCGCCGCGATGACCCTGCCCGCCGCTCTGTCCCTTCTCACCACCTCCTTCAAGGAGGGGCACGACCGCCACACGGCGCTCGGCGCCTGGGGCGGCGTAGGCGGTCTGGCTTCCGCCGCGGGCGTGCTGCTCGGCGGACTGCTCACCGAGGGGCCCGGCTGGCGCTGGGTGATGTTCGTGAACCCGATCGCCTGCGCGTTCGTGCTCTACGGCGTGTTCCGGCTGATCTCCGCGGACCGTCCGCGCGCCCGGATCGCGAACTTCGACCTCCGTGGCGCCGTGCTCGTCACCTCCGGCATGCTGCTGCTCGTGTTCGCGCTGGTGAAGGCGCCGACGTTCGGCTGGGGCGACGCCCGCACCATCGGCGGGATCGCGGGCGCACTCGCGCTGCTGACAGCCTTCGTGGTGAACGAGCTGCGCGTGAAGAACCCGCTGGCCCCGCTGTCGATCTTCCGCATCAACGGACTCGCGTTCGCCGACGCCACACAGCTCATCGCGTTCGCCGGCTTCCTCGCGATGTTCTTCTTCCTCACCCTGTACATGCAGAGCGTGCTCGGCTACTCCCCCATCGAGACGGGCGCCGCCTACCTGCCGGTCTGCTTCACGATCGGCATCGCGGCGGGAGTCACGTCACAGCTCCTCACGCGCACCGGCACGCGGCCGGTGATCATCGCCGGCTCGCTGATCGCGGCGGGCGGCGTGTACTGGCTGTCGCGGATTCCGGTGGACGGCTCCTACGTCAGCGACCTGCTGCCCGGCATGGTGGTCATGTCACTCGGAGTCGGGCCGGTGTTCGTGGGCGTGACCACGGCCGCCAACGCGGGCGTGCCGGGCGACAAGGCGGGGCTGGCCGCGTCGCTCGTGAACGCGTCGCAGCAGCTCGGCGGCGCGCTGGGGCTCGCGATCATGACGGCGCTCGCCACCAGCCGCACCAACCACCTGCTGGCGGACGGCGTGTCGCGTCCCGAGGCGCTCACGTCGGGATTCCAGCGGGCGCTGCTCGTGTGCGCGATCTTCATCGCCGCGGCGGCGTTCATCGGGCTGCGCGCCACCAACACGCGCGGCGAGACCGAGCAGGCGGGCCAGCTCGCCTCGGTGCCGGCATGACCAGCGACTGGCTCGCCGAGCGCTTCGAGGAGCAGCGGCCCCACCTCCGCGCGGTGGCCTACCGGATGCTCGGCTCGCTGAGCGAGGCCGACGACGCCGTGCAAGAGGCGTGGCTGCGGCTCAGCCGCTCGGACACGAGCGAGGTGGAGAACCTCGGCGGCTGGCTGACCACGGTGGTCGGCCGCGTGTCGCTCGACATGCTGCGCTCGCGCAAGTCGCGGCGCGAGGAGTCGCTGGAGGAGACGCACGTGCCCGACCCCATCATCAGCAGCGCCGACGGGACCGACCCCGAGCAGGAGGCGCTGCTGGCCGACTCGGTCGGCCTTGCGATGCTCGTGGTGCTCGAGACGCTGTCTCCCGCCGAGCGCCTGGCGTTCGTGCTGCACGACATGTTCGGCGTGTCCTTCGACGAGATCGCTCCCATCGTGGGGCGCTCCCCGACCACGGCACGGCAGCTCGCGAGCCGAGCCCGCCGCCGCGTTCGGGGAGCGCCCACCGTGCCGGACGCCGACCTCGCCCGTCAGCGCGAGGTCGTGGACGCCTTCCTCGCCGCCGCGCGCAACGGCGACTTCGACGGGCTGCTCGCCGTGCTCGATCCGGACGTCGTTCTCCGTGCAGACGGCGGCGCCATGCGCGGCGTGAGGGCATCGCGCGAGGTGCGCGGCGCGCGCGAAGTGGCCCAGCAGGCGGTTACGTTCTCCTCGCTCGCGCGCTTCGCACAGCCGGCGCTCGTGAACGGGGCCGCCGGAGTGGTCGTGGCGCCGGGTGGCCGGCCGTTCGCGGTCATGGGCTGCACGATCAGGGACGGCAAGATCGTCGAGATGGACATCCTCGCCGACCCCGAGCGCCTGGACCAGCTCGATCTGACGGTGCTGGACGACTGACGCTCGTTTCCTACTCGCTTCTGTACCATCGCCCGTCGGAGGCGTGGGGTACTTGGCGGGGATCCTTAGAAGCCGGCTGACGCTTGTCGTTCTCGTGGTCGCGTTCTTGGCGGCAAGCGCCGTCTGCGTGGAGATGGTGCTGGGGGATCCGACGCCGCCCAACGACCTGTTCGCCATCGGTCAGGGCGGAGGCGACACTCCCGCCGCCGTACCCGTGGTCCAGCGCGCTGAGCCGCCGTTCGAGCCCACCCCGGTGGCGCCATGCGATCCCGGCTCGAGGCCGGAGCCGGGCGTGGACGGGCGAGTGCCCGCCGGATCCGCGGCGAACGGGCTGAGCTGCAACCTCACCCTTGTCGCGCACCAGGGCACCGAGGGCGGCTTCAAGGTGCTGCGCTACATCGACACGCACGGTCACGAGTGCGCGTTCTACGACACCACGCTGCTGTTCCCCACGAACGCGCTCAACCCGGGCGGCGGCTCTGTAGGCGTGGCGGTGCTCGACATGTCCGACCCATCGCATCCCGTGCAGACCGACACTCTCACCGAGCCGGCGATGCTCTCGCCGCACGAGTCGCTGAACCTCAATCCAAAGCGCGGCCTCTTGGCCGCCGTGGCGGGCAACCCCGCCACCGCGCCCGGCTTGTTCGCGATCTACGACGCGCATGACGACTGTCGCCACCCGGTGCTCGACGCGAGCGGGCCGTACGCGCGCTTCGGCCACGAGAGCGGCTTCTCGGCAGACGGCAACACGTTCTACGCCACGAGCACCGCACTTCAGGCGATCACCGCGATCGACGTCTCGGATCCGAAGCACCCGCGCGACATCTGGCAGGGCAACGTCTACTCGCACGGCATGTCGCTGAGCGATGACGGCAACCGGGCATACATCGCCGACCCGCACAGCCAGCTGCTCATCCTCGACACGAGTCAGATCCAGGCGCGCAAGCCCGACCCGCACGCCACCGAGATCAGTCGCCTGACCTGGAAGGCGGCCTCGATCCCGCAGAACGCCATCCCATTCAACGAGAACGGCCACCCCTACCTGCTCGAGACCGACGAGTACAACCAGCGGACGCTCAACCCCAACGGCGACCCGGACATGGTGGGCGCGGCGCGCATCATCGACATCTCGGACGAGACCAAGCCGTTCGTGGCCGGGAACCTGAGGCTGGCGGTGAACCAGCCGGCCGAGCACAAGGCGGCCTCCGGCGATCCCGGCGCGTCCAGCCCGGTGCAGGGCTACGCCGCGCACTACTGCAACGTGCCCTACGAGGACAACCCGAAGGTCGTGGCCTGCGGCTTCATCGCCTCGGGCCTGCGCGTGTTCGACATCTCGGACATCCAGCACCCCGTGGAGATCGGCTACTACGTGGTGCCGCCCCAGCCGCGCTTCCAGAATGGGGAGACGGCCAGCGACTTCGTGATGTCG
>JBKPDA010000304.1:0-8136 GCA_046727635.1 Actinomycetota bacterium
TCCCGCACCGCGCGCTCAGCCAGGTGGTGCTGAAGGAGGCGCTGGGCATCTGCATCGACGACGTCTCCGAGCTCGCCGACCGCCTCGCCGAGACCGACCTGCTGTCGCTTCGGCGCGGCTTGGCGGAGCGGCGCTGGCACCTCACCTTCGAGGGCCATATCGGTCGCATCATCAGCCTCTACGAGACGCTGGTGCGCGAGCCGATCGTGGGGATCTCGACCATCTAGGCGCCCGCCTCGCGGGTCGCCGGTCGCGGGTCACATCGCCCCACCCGGCCGCCCGTCGGGGTGCAACCTTTCTGGTACCTTCGCACAATGGGGTCACCATCTGCTTACGGCTCAAGGGTGACTTCAGTGGGGTACGTGGGGGACGCTAGGTAGGCGCGAGTTGCTCGACCCGAAGAGCTCTGAGGCTCGCATCTCGCTGCTCGAGGAGGACCCCGACCTGCTCCGGGGGCTCGACGAGACCACGGCCGCGCAGGCCACGGCAGCGGCCGTCGCGGAGGTCATCTCGTTCGAGCCCGGTACCTGGGAGCCGTCGCTCGAGGCGGTCAGGGCGTTCTACGGGCTGTTCGTGGTCGAGGGCCTCCTGTGCCGGGATGTGGTGATCGAGGGCAGGCGCGCCGCGGAGCTGCTCGGTCCGGGGGACGTGCTCCGTCCGCTCACGAGCGAGCCGCCCGATCCGTCGGTGCGCTTCGAGATCGAGTGGGAGATCCTGCAGCCCACCACCTTTGCGGTTCTGGATCGCGAGTTCGCCGATGCGATCGGGCCGTGGCCCGAGGTGGCCGGGGCGCTGATGGATCGCATGGTGGGCCGCGCCCATGCCATCGCCTTCCAGCTGGCGGTGAGCCACCTCAAGCTCGTGGAGACCCGCGTCCTGGCCGTGCTCTGGTACTACGCGGACCGCTGGGGCCGTGTGACCCCGGAAGGCCGCGTCCTTCCGCTGCGCCTCACGCACGGCCTGCTCGCCCAGGTCGTCGGCGCGCGCCGCCCGAGCGTCAGCACCGCACTCGGCCGGTTGCATGAGCGGGGGCTTGTCGACCGCGTGCACAACGGCCACTGGCTTCTGCTCGGCGGGCCCCCAAGCGAGCTGGCTGAGCTCGGCGATGTCACGCTGCCGCTGGCCGCCGAGCCGAGCGGGCTCGACGAACCGCACCACTGACGGGCGTCAGGACCGCGAGACAGGACGCGCGGCGGCGTCCTCGCCCACCGGCGCCGGCGCGCCCAGGGGAAGCTCGATCCGGAAGGTCGTGCCGACGCCCTCTTCGCTCTCGACGCTCACGCTGCCACCGTGACCTTCGGCGATCGCCTTGACGATCGTCAGGCCAAGGCCCACTCCCGGCGCGCTGTCGCGCGTCGCCCCGGCCCGGAAGAAGCGGTCGAACACGCGCGCCCGGTCCTCCTCGGACATTCCCAGCCCGGTGTCGCTCACCTCGATCAGCGCGGAGTCGCCATCGCTTCGCAGCCGCACCTCCACCGTTCCGCCCGGCGGCGTGAACTTGAGCGCGTTCGAGATCAGGTTGTCGATCGCCTGGCCCACGCGGTCACGGTCGGCCGTCACCGCGGGCAGGCGCCCGCCATCGAGCCTGAGGTCGATGCGCCGCTCCACGGCCGTCGGGCGCGCCGCCTCCACGCTCTCCGCGGCCACCTCCGGCAGGTCCATGCGGCTTGGGTCGAGCGTGAGCCGCCCTGCCTCGGCCTGAGCGGCGAACAGCACGTCGTCCACGAGCCGCTGGAGCCGGCGCGCGTTGCGATCGATCACGTTGAGGAACTGGCGGCCGTGCGGGGACACGTCCTCCGACTCGTCTTCCACGAGCAGCTCCAGGTAGCCCACGATCGAGGTCAGCGGAGTGCGCAGCTCGTGCGAGACGAGCGCGAGGAAGCCGTCCTTCATCCGGTCCGCCGCCCGCTGCGCGCGCTTGCGCTCGAGGTACTGGCCCACCTGCAGGCCGATCGCGGCGAGCGCGGCGGCCAGCTCCTTGTCGTCGGGATCCGGCAGTTCGGGCGCGTAGAAGACCACCGCGCCCATCACGCCGCCATCCGCCACGAGCGGCAGCGCGAGGGCGACGCGCAGGCCGGCGCCCGCGGCCATTTCGCAGTCGTCGCATGCGTCGAAGTCGAGGTCGCGCACCCACGTGAGCTCGCCGGTTCGCCACGCGCTCGTGGCCAGCTTCTGGTCGTGAACCGGGCAGGCCTGGACACCTACGCCGTCGGCAGCCCACGTGGCCTGGCGTTGCATCAGCGCGCCGTCGTCACCCACAGTCCACAGGGTCCCGAACTGCCAGCCGAAGGTGTCGCCCATGGCCGCGAGCACCCTCGGGCAGGCCACTTCCACGGTGCCCGCCTCGGCGAGCCCGCGGGACACCTGGTACTGGGCGTGGTTGTAGCGCTCGGAAAGCTTCTCCCTGGTCACGTCGTGCAGGAAGGCGTTGAACACACGCCGCCCGCTCAGCTTCAGCTGGGACAGCGTGACCGTGGCGGGGAACTCGCGTCCGTCGCGGCGCACGAGCGTCAGCTCCATACGGTCGTCGAACGAGCTGGAATCGCCGGTGTCGAGGAAGCGGCGCAGGCTGCCACGGTGGCGCTCGCGGTCGCGCGCGGGAACCACGGTGTCGAACAGGTCCATTCCGATGGCCTCGAGGCGCGTGCGCCCGAAAACCCACTCGGCGGACGGGTTCCAGCCGGTGATCTGGCCGCCCTCGTCGAACGCCACGAACGCCTCGCGCGCGCCCTCGAGCACGGCGCGGTTGATGGCCGCCTGGGTGCGGGCGCGCCTGAGTGCGATCGCGTTCGACAGCGCCACCGCCGCCTGGCCAGCCAGGTAGGCAAGTTGCTCCAGCCGCGCCTGGGAGAGCTCCTCGGCGGCGCTCGAGCCGAGCGTGACCACGCCGACGGTCTGCTCGCCCTGCATCAGCGGCACGTGGATCTCGCGCTTGAGCACGAACTCGCGGCCCAGGCTCGTCATCCGCAGGCCGCCCTCGCCGAAGGAGGCGGTGAACATCCGTCGCTCGACGATCGCCCGGCCGGCAAGGCCCTCACCGGGCAGCAGCTCCTCCGGCAGGGCGTCGGCCTCGAGCCCGATGGACGCGAGGAGGGCCATCGTCACGTCGCGCTCGCCGTCGATTGCGTAGAGCGTGCCCACCTCCGCGCGAATGAAGTCGCACAGCTCGGCGAGCACGGTGTCGGCAAGCGCCTCGAGCCGCGTCTCGCTGGCGAGGTCCTCGGCGAACCGGTGCAGGCGCTCCTCCCGCTCCTTCTGCTCGGCCAGGCCGCCGAGGGCCCGCTCCAGCGCAAGCTGCTGGGCCTCGAGCTCGTCGTTCTGGGTCTCGAGGTGCTCACGCGACCCTGAAACTGAGCCCACCATGTAGTTGAACGCGCGCGCGAGGTCGCCCACCTCGTCGTTGGCACGCTCCGGCACGCGGGCGTCGAGGTCGCCGAGGGCGAGGCGGCGCGCGGCTTGTGACATCCGCCGCAGCGGAGTCACCACCGATCGGGACAGGACCGCGGCGGCGCCCAGGATCACCAGCATCAGTCCGAGAAACGTGCCGATTACGACGTCGGTCGCCTCGTGCGCGCCCTTGTGGCCGGCGGCGGCCCTGGCGTCGCCGAGCTGCCGCTCCTGGTCCTCGAAGCGTTCGAACTGCCCTCGGATGGCGGCCATCCGCTGACGCGGGCTGTGGGCGGGCATGAACCGCTGAGCCTTGGCGCGGTCGCGCATCGCCAGCGCCATGAGCGGTTCTGCCCACTCATTCACAAGCGCCTCCGCCGACGCCCTGATGCCGTCCGCGGCGCGCTCCTGCGCCGGGTTGTCTGCCACCATCGCCTGGAGCTCGACGGTGTTCATCAAGATCTGCGCCCGTGTGACTCTCCAGTGATCCAGCATCGCCGGGTCGCCGCTGGTCACGAAGTTCGCGGTGGTGGTCGCCAACTCGGAGGTGCTGTTCTGGGTCTCACCCGCGTGCGCGAGCACGTCCATGGAATGGGTGACCCAGTGGGACCTCTTGTCGAGCCCGTTGAGGGCGTGGAGGACGACCCCGAAGATGATCGCGACGGCGACGGCCACCAGCCCGCTGGCAAGCAGCATGCGGGCAGTCAGGCCGCGGAGCCACGACAGGGAGCGCATCACGCTTGTCATCGGCAAAAACGACGCCGGCATTAGAGGTCCCAACCGGGGCCGCGCTAGACTGAGCCGGCAACCTCGCGCTGCCCGAGCCACCCGCCTCTATGCGGGCGATACATGCCCGGGATGGCGTCCATGTTTCCAAGGGGAGTCATGGCTCGCGGAGAAGTCCGAATCGGCGTGACGCTCGCTTGCGAAGAGTGCAAGCGCCGGAACTACCAAACACAGAAGTCGAAGCGCAACGATCCGGGCAGGATCGAGATGCGCAAGTACTGCCGCTGGTGCGGCGGTCACAGGCTGCACCGGGAAACCCGGTGATCTGAGCAGACTCCGGCAGGAGCGATGTCAAGGAACCGTCAGCGGGCAAAGCAGCGCCAGGCGGAGAGGCGAGCCGCGCGCCTTGCGTCCACGCGCCCTGACGGCCCTCGGCCCGAGGCTCCCCAGCGCGACAGCTCCGCCGACGAGGAGGCGCTCGAGCAGGCCGAGCTCGCTGCCGGCGCACCTCCGTCCGACCTCGGCTTCAGCGACGCTACCCTCGAAGCGGAGGAGGCCGAGGACCTCGCTGAGGCCGACCTCGAGGCC
Organism: Actinomycetota bacterium; assembly: GCA_046727635.1. GTDB lineage: Bacteria > Actinomycetota > Thermoleophilia > Solirubrobacterales > Thermoleophilaceae > JAICJR01. The sequence continues at coordinate 4,702 of JBKPDA010000304.1, forward strand.
GACGAGCTGGATGCCGACGAGGCCGAGTTCGAGGCGGCGCTTGAGGAGGAAACCGCGCCCAGGGAGCGGCGCAGGACACGTGCGGACGGGGCGCAACAGCACGGCCGGCGTCGGCACAATAGGCTCATAGGCTTCCTGATCGCCGTCTGGGCGGAGCTTCGAAGGGTGGAGTGGCCCGACCGTCAGACGCTCACGATGCTCACCGGCGTAGTGCTGCTCTTTGTAATCGTGATGGGCGCCTACCTCGGCCTGCTGGACGCGATCTTCTCCAAAGTGGTCAACAAAATCTTGTAAGGAACCCGATGTTTCGCTGGTACGCAGTCAACACCTACTCAGGACACGAGAACAAGGTCAAGCAGAACCTTGAGCACCGCGTCGTTTCGCTGAACCAGCAGCGGAACGTCCGGCAGATCGTGATCCCCACGGAGCAGGTCTCTGAGATGAAGGACGGTCAGAAGATCCAGACCGAGAAGCGCACGATGCCCGGCTACGTGCTCGTGAACATGGATCTGAACGAGGACTCTTGGGGCCTCGTGAAGGGCACGCCCGGCGTGACCGGGTTCGTGGGCGCGTCCAACAAGCCCGTGCCGCTGAGCCAGGCCGAGATCGATCGCCTGCTCAACCGCGAGACCGCCGAGCGCCCGCGCACCCGCGCCCAGTTCTCGATCGGCGAGTCCGTGAAGGTGGTCTCCGGCCCGCTGTCGGACTTCTCCGGCGAGATCTCGGAGATCAACGAGGACGGCGCCAAGCTGAAGGTGCTGGTTTCGATCTTTGGAAGGGAAACACCGGTCGAAGTTGGTTTCGACCAAGTGAAGAAGATTTAGGTGCCAGGCACCAGGCACTAATCTCCGATTCCGCATGGCCAAGAAAGTCCTGACACTCATAAAGCTCCAAGTTCCCGGCGGCCAGGCCAACCCGGCGCCGCCGGTCGGCCCGGCCCTCGGCCAGCACGGCGTGAACATCATGGAGTTCTGCAAGGCGTTCAACGCGCAGACCCAGGACCAGAACGGCCGCATCATCCCGGTCGAGATCACCGTCTTCGAGGACCGCTCGTTCACGTTCATCACGAAGACGCCCCCGGCCGCGGTGCTGATCAAGGAGGCCGCCGGCATCGCGAAGGGCTCGGCCGAGCCGAACCGCGAGAAGGTGGCCAAGATCTCCCAGGCGCAGGTCCGCCAGATCGCCGAGACCAAGCTTCAGGACCTGAACGCCCGCGACATCGACCAGGCGGCCAAGATCATCGAGGGCACCGCCCGCTCGATGGGAGTTGAGGTGGGCTGATGGCACGAGGCAAGCGCTACCGCGAGCTGTACGAGAAGGTGGATCGCGAGCAGGTCTACGAGCCTGCGGATGCGATCGCGCTCGTCAAGGAGCTGCAGTCGGCGAAGTTCGCCGAGACCGTTGAGTGCCACATCCGCACCGGTCTCAACGTCCGCCACGCCGACGAGCAGCTGCGCGGCACGATCTCGCTGCCGCACGGGGTGGGCCGCGAGCAGACCATCGCCGTCTTCGCCAAGGGCGACAAGGCGCGTGAGGCCGAGGAGGCCGGCGCCGACGTGGTCGGGGACGAGGACCTCGCCAAGCGGATCGAGGAGGGCTTCACCGACTTCGACGTGGCCATCGCCACGCCGGACATGATGCCCGTGGTCGGCCGCCTCGGCCGCATCCTCGGGCCGCAGGGCAAGATGCCGAACCCGAAGGTGGGCACGGTCACCGACGACGTAGCCCAGGCCGTGATCGAGTCGAAGGCCGGGCGCATGGAGTACCGCACCGACCGCTCCGCGATCGTCCACCTGCCGATCGGCAAGACCGACTTCGACCAGCGCGCGCTGCTCGAGAACTACGCCGCTCTGATCGACGAGGTGGTGCGCGCCAAGCCGGCTGCCGCGAAGGGCCGCTACCTGCGCACGATCACACTCGCCACCACCATGGGGCCGGGCGTGCGCGTCGACCCGGTTCGCACCCGCAACATCGTGGAGGGCGCCGCCGCGGTAGCCTGACCTGCACACACCGATCGCCCGAGACCCCCGGCGGCTGACGCGTAAGCCCGGGGCAGGCGGAGCCGGTGAGAGCCTTTGAGCTTCTCCGAGCCCGCCTGCGTGCGGGCTTTTTGCTGGGCCCCGCCCGGCGCGTGGAGAGATATGAACAGAGACGAGAAAGCTGCAGTCATAGAGGAGGTCGCGGGCCAGATCCGCGAGTCCGAAGCGATCTTCGCGGTCGACTACCGCGGCCTGTCCGTGAAGGACGCCGCCGAGCTGCGCGGCCGCCTGATCGAGGCCGGGGCCACCTTCCGGGTGATCAAGAACCGCCTGACCATCCGCGCGGCCGACCAGGCCGGTGCCGAGTCGCTCAAGGAGCTGCTCGAGGGCCCGACCGCGTTCACGTTCGTCACCGAGGGTGGCGACGTGGCCCTCGCGGCCAAGGCGCTCGCCCAGTTCCGCCGCGAGACGGAGACGCTCGCCTTCAAGGGCGGGCAGATGAACGGCGAGCCGCTCACGGCGGAGCAGATCGACTCGATCTCGCGCCTGCCGTCCCGCGACGCGCTGAACGGCCAGTTCGTCGGCGTGCTCGCGTCGCCGCTGAGCACGCTGGTACGCGGCCTGGCCTCGCTGATCTCCGGCCTCGCGATCCAGCTGAAGCAGATCGAGGAGCAGGGGCTGGTTGCCGGGGAGCCTCCGGCGGCTGAAGCGGAGCCGGACGCCGAGAGTGCGGAAGTGCAGAGTGCGGAAGTGCGGGAGGCTGAAACCCCTGCCGAGGAGCCTGCTGCCGAGGCCGAGGCGCCTGCCGAGGAGGCCGCCGATGAGCCGGAGGCAGAGCCTGCGGCCGAGGCCCCCGCAGAGGAGCCGGCCGCCGACGAGGAGCCTGCTGCAGAAGCTGAGGCGCCCGCCGAAGAGGCGGCGCCCGAGGAATCGTCAGAGACGCCCTCCGAGGGCGAACATGAGACTGAGTGAGTAAGGAGGGCTAGATATGGCCACCAAGGTAAGTACTGAAGACTGGATCGAGGAGCTGAAGAGCATCTCGGTCCTCGAGCTGTCCGAGCGCATCAAGGCGCTCGAGGAGACGTTCGGGGTATCCGCCACGGCGGTAGCCGCAGCGGCCCCGGCCGCCGGTGCGCCGGCAGCTGGCGGCGACGGCGCGGCCGCCGAGGAGGAGTCGTCCACGGTCGATGTCGTGCTCACCGGCTCGGGCGACAAGAAGATCCAGGTGATCAAGGTGGTCCGCGCGGCCACCGGCCTCGGCCTGAAGGAGGCCAAGGCTCTCGTCGACGAGGCGCCGAAGCCCGTGAAGGAGGGCATCGAGCGCGAGGAGGCCGAGAAGCTGAAGGCCGAGATCGAAGAGGCTGGCGGAAGCGTCGAGCTGAAGTAAGGAACGGAATGCGGAGAGCGGAATGCGGAGTGCGGATTAGCCCGGGCCCGTACCCGGCGTTCTCCGCAC
>JBKPDA010000305.1:0-4236 GCA_046727635.1 Actinomycetota bacterium
CTTCGCCCGAGCGCGACTGCTCTACGGCGAGTGGCTGCGACGCCAGCGCCGCCGTCGCGACGCCCGGCTGCAATTGCGCGTGGCCCACGACATGCTCCAAGCGACGGGCGGCGGCGCCTTCGCCCACCGAGCCAGCGTCGAGCTGCTGGCCACCGGTGAGCACGCGCGCACGCGCGTGACAGAGACCCGCGACCAGCTCACGCCGCAGGAGCAGCAGGTCGCGCAGCTCGCCGCGGGTGGGGAGTCGAACGCGGAGATCGCCGCCCAGCTGTTCATTAGCCCGCACACCGTGGCCTACCACCTGCGCAAGGTGTTCAGCAAGCTGGGCGTGACCTCGCGCAATCAATTGCCCGGGGCCATTGGCGAGCAGCTGGAGGCGGCGGCGCCAACTGGCTGACGCCGCCGCCGAGCGAACTGTGATCAGGACGGGTTTGCCGAGGTCAGCGGCCGTGGACGCGTGGTGCCGTCGTGTGCGGCGCCGTTCTGCGCCGGTGACGCGAATGCCTCGTCGACGTCGGCCGGAAGGCGCTTGATCTCGAAGGAGACGACCACGCGCATAACGCCGATCGCGACGGCCCAGATGCCGGCTACCGTGATAAGCGCCGCAAGCGTCGCTCCCGGGTCGGCGAGCGCAAGCACGCCGAGTGGGACCTCGACGAGTCCGAGCAGCAACAGGAGCCACCAGTCGGGCAGCAGCCTGCGCGCGGCGAACGCGCCGCTGATGGCGAGCGTGCCCGAGACGATCAGCCACGCTCCCAGGAAGATCGCCACCGCCAGCAGCCCGGGCTTCGGCCAGGCGATGATTGCGATCCCAGCAGCCATCGAGAGAAGACCGCTGACCACGTTGGTGCGCGCCACTCGCGCGTCTATGCCGGATGTCAACGCTCGGGCCACCCCGTCGGCGATGAACAGAGCGCCGATGAACGTGGCCAGGCTTCGCACCGTCCAGTCGATGCTGAAGATCAGGACGCCCGCCACGATCAGCAGGAGACCGCTCAGCAGCAGCATCCACCAGTTGCGAGCCAGCCGCTCGGCTACGTCGCGGGTGAGCTTGTGAGGAATGTCGGGCGTGGTGCCCGGGGCGACGAACATTTGGATCCTTTCCAGTCGGGTCGGAATCGAGCTCAGACTGGGTCGGATCCGGGCAGCGCGCTAGACGTCGCCTACCGGCATCCCATTCGTAGTGCGTATAGGCCGCTAAGCCGGTGCGGGCACCGCGCCCAGCTGCTGCATCATCGTCATCGTGTCGAAGACGCCCCAGTGCTCCGCGAACTGGCCGTTGCGCACGCGGACCATGTCGAAGCCTTCGACCTCGAAATGCTTGCCGCTTGCCGGCATTCCCATGAACTCGCCCTGATGGGTCCCCGACATGGTGCCGCGTACGCAGAGCAGGTCGCCCTCGACGACGATCTCGTGGGCCTCCATGCGTAGGTCGGGAAAGGCGGAGCGGAACATGGCGAAGAACTGCTTGACGCCCTCCTTGTTCGGCTCGATTCCGGGGAACTCCTCGTGCTCGATCATGTCGTCGGCTACGAGCTCGTCGATCACCCCGACGTTGCCGGCGCTCACCTCGGTGTAGAAACGCTGGAGCAGGGCCTTGGCATCTTCGGACATCGCTTGGTCCTTTCCTGGTCGGCGGCGCGGCCCGCGGCGCGATCCTAATCCGGCGGTCTCAGCCAGATCAAGATGGGCCTATGCCGCCAGCGGCACTCGCGCGCCAAGCTCCTGGAGCGCGTGCAGGAACGCCTCGGAGAAGGTGGGGAACGGCTGGATGGTGTCGTGGAGCACGTCCAGCGGCACGTTCGCCCGGATCGCGAGCGTGGCCTGCTGCAGCCACTCGCCGGCCTCCGGGCCGAGCGCGTAGGCGCCGGTGAGGCGCTCGCCGTCCGAGATCAGGGTGAGGAAACCCGGCTTCTCCGCGTACGCGCGCGTGTAGGTGGACGTGCGCGCAACGCCCGAGAGCTCGATGGTGGCTGTCAGCTCGCCGTCCGGCTCGCCGACCGACGCCGCCTGCGGATCGGTGAAGACCACGCGCGGCACGGCCGAGTAGCATGCGGTCCTCGGGTTCCCCAGGATGTTCGACGCGGCCACCCGTCCCTGGTACTTGCCGACGTAGGTGAGCGGCCAGATGCCGGTCGCATCGCCGATTGCCCACACGTTGTCGCCGGCGTTCATGCGGGCATCGACGTCGATGCCGCGCTTGCCCGGCTCGATCCCGACTGTCTCGAGGCCGATGTCCTGCACGCGCGGGCGCCGGCCCGTGGCCACGAGCAGCTTGTCGCCGCGCACCTCGCTGCCGTCCGGGAACTCGAGCACGTATTCGTCGCCCTCCCGCCGCGCGGCCGAGGCGTGCTGCCCGAAGCGGAACTTCACGCCATCGGCCTCGAGCGCCTTCGCGAGCGCCTCGCCGAGCGGCGCCGGCTCACGCGGCAGCACGTGGTCCATGCCCTCCACGAGCGTCACCGAGGCACCGAACCGCGCGCTGGCCTGTGCCATCTCCACGCCCACAGGGCCGCCGCCAAGCACGATCAGCCGGCGCGGCACCTCCTTCATGCCGGTGGCCTCGCGGTTCGTCCACAGGCCCTCGAGCCCGTCGAGGCCCGGGATCGGCGGAATGACGGGGTCGGAGCCGGTGGCGATCACCACGTGTGTGGCGGTGTGGGTCGTGCCGTCGACGTCCACCACGCCCGGCCCCGCCAGGCGGCCGTCGCCGCGGAGGATGTCGATGCCGGCGTTCTCGGCCCACCTCAGCTGCCCCTCGTCCGAGTAGTCGGACACCTGGAAGTCGCGCCAGGCGAACGCGCCCTCGGGTCGCACTCCGCCGTTCACGGCCTCGGCCGCGCCGGGCGCCTCGCGCGCCGCTTGCAGCGCCTCGCCCGGACGCAGCAGCGTCTTCGACGGGATGCACGCCCAGTAGGAGCACTCCCCTCCCACCAGCTCGCGCTCAACGATTGCCACCTTGAGGCCGCCGTCGGCCAACTGCCCGGCGCAGTGCTCGCCGGCCGGCCCGCCGCCCAGCACGATCACGTCGTAGTCGCTCATCGCGCGGCCTCCTTCGCCTCGTCGATCGCTCGCGCGGCGGTGATAAGGCCGATGTGGCTGAAGGCCTGGGGAACGTTGCCAAGCAGCTCGCCGGTCGCTGTGTCGATCTCCTCGGCCAGCAGGCCGACGTCGTTGGCGTACCCGGCCAGCTGATCGAACAGGGCCTCCGCGCGCTCGAGCTCGCCCGCCTTCGCCAGGCACGACACGAGCCAGAACGAGCAGATCACGAACGTGCCCTCCTCGCCCTGGAGGCCGTCATCGTTCACGCCCTCGGCGCTGTTGCGATAACGCAAGACGAGGCCGTCCTCGGTGAGGTCGTCGGCGATAGCGTCGATCGTCGACTTCATGCGCGGATCGTCGGCCGGCAGGAAGCCCACCAGCGGCATCAGCAATTGGGCGGCGTCGAGCTCGTCTGAGCCGAACGATTGGCTGAATGCCTGGCGCTTCTCGCTCCAGCCCTGGGTGACCACGGCCTCGCGGACCTCGTCGCGCACCTTCGCCCACTCGTCGGCCTTGGCGTACTCGCCGAGCTGTGGTGCGAGCTTCACCGCGCGATCGAGCGCGGTCCAGCAGAGCACCTTGGACGAGAGGTGGTGGCGCGGCGCACCGCGCATCTCCCACATGCCGGAGTCCTTCTCGTGCCAGCGCGAGGCTGCGGAGTCGGCCAGCTTTGCCACGAAGTGCTGGATCTCCGGGTGCAGCTCGCCCAGGCGCTCGTGGTAGAGGTAGATCACGTTGAGCAGCTCGCCGTACACGTCGAGCTGCACCTGGTCCCAGGCCCCGTTGCCCACACGCACCGGCTTCGAGTCGCGCCAGCCGCGCAGGTGCGGCAGCTCACGCTCGGAGAGGTCGTGCTCGCCGCCGATGCCGTACATGATCTGCAACGAGCGTTCGAGGCCGTGGCCCCCGCCCGCCGCGCTCGTCATGAACGAGGCGAACTCGCCGGCCTCGTCCGAGCAGGCGCCGACGTAGAGCGCCTCCATCGTGAGGCTGGCGTCGCGGATCCAGGCGTAGCGGTAGTCCCAGTTGCGCTCGCCGCCAACGTCCTCGGGGAGCGAGGTGGTGGCCGCGGCCACGATCGCGCCGGTGGGCCGGTAGGTCAGCCCCTTCAGCACGCGGGCGCTGAACTTGACGAGCTCCTTGTGCGGGCCCTCGTAGATGTCGTGCTCCTCCTCCCAGGAGCGCCAGCCCGCG
>JBKPDA010000306.1:0-10922 GCA_046727635.1 Actinomycetota bacterium
GATCGTCGAGGCCTGGCTGGCGCGCGCTCCGAAGCGACTGGCCAAGGAGCACCTGGAGAGCCGCGGCGGCTGAAGTCGGCCGGTCGAACTACGCACTTCGACCGGTAGAAGGACGCGGAAACCGGCGGCGGCGTGCCCTAACTTGCTCAGGCACAGCTGATGGTGCGAAACGCGAAAGTCTGGCTCGCCACCCTCAGCACCGTGATCGCGCTTGCCACCGGCATGTTCACGCTGCGCGACCAGATCTTCCCGCGCGAGGCGGGAAACGCGGCGGCAGCGTCCGTGCCGGTCTATCAGGAGCAGGTGGGCCGGGTTTGCAACCAGGTGAACCACGACGACAGCCGCCAGGCGGCTGCGGCGAGAAAGACCCGCAAGCGGGTCATTGGCGCGAAGACGACTGTCGCCCAGCGGAATGCGCTGCTCGACGGTGTCAGGGACACCATTGCGCGCTCCGGGCACACGCTGGCCACGTTCGCCGCGCTCGATACGCCGAGCGCACTCGCCGCCGCGCAACGCGACACCGAGGCGGCCTGGAACCGCAACCTCGACCGGCTGCGCGGCTACGCCCTGCGGCTCGACGGCGCCGGCGGAACGCGCGCCGGGCTCACTGCGGCGATAGAGCACCTCTCGAAGCAAAGGCCGCTGATCTCTCGCGATGGGGTGAAGCTCAGGTCGGGGCTCGACCACCTGGGCGCGGCCAACTGCGACCTGCGGCCGCCCCACGTCACGCCAGCCTTGACCCTCCCCGTGCTGGACGCCCACGAGGGCTCGACACCGAATGTGAGCACGCCGGGCGCGGGCGCGCCGCCATCCGATAGTCCTTCTCCGGACGCGGGCTCTCCTGCGCCCGAAGCGAGCACGCCGTCGCCGAACGCGAGCCCACCCGCTCCCAGCGGAGGGGAGTTCGTGAGGCCGCCGGAGAGTGCCGGTGGAACCCTCAGCGCGGGCGGCGAGGGCTGAGACTCAGACGCCGCCTGTAAAGGCCTGAGCGACCGCCTCGACCTGGCTCGTCCCCGGGACCGGCGTGAGCCCGATCAAGATCGAGACCACCCCGGTGAACGTTCCGCCGGGGAAGATCTGTAGACGAATCTCCGCGGCGTTGGCTTGAACCGCCGGCAGCTGCGTGTCCGCATTGGGCGTGAGCGTGAACGCGCTCGATGCCAAGCCATCGCCCATGTCGGCCGCGCCGCCCAGAGCGTTTGGCGTGGCGTTGTGGATCGCGATCACCCTTCCGGCCCCCGGGACATCGGTGACCTTCAGTGCGAAGGTCCCGCCCGCCAAGGTGAGCAGCTGCTGTGGGCTGGTGGTGAGGTTCGACAGCGTCCCGCTGACGACGTTGCCGTTGCCCTGGATGAACGAGTTCGCGGCCGGCGCCGGCAGGTACCTCTGGTCGGCGTCGCTGATCTTCAGGAACTGGGCGTTCGCGTCGCTGATCTTGAGGAACGTGCTGTTGGCGCTCGTGATCTTCAGGTAGGTCTTCGGGAGCAACTTGTTCAGCTTCACCAACGAGGTGGTGACGCTCCCCAGCTTGCTCTCGACCTTCCTCAGGCTGAGCGATGCCAGGCTCGCAGTGGGCGGGCTTGCGGCTGGCTGGGTGCGGTGAGGCCGCCGAGGAGCGTGAGCAGCGCAACCGCCACCGCTGCCGTGGCCGCACTTGCACGCCGCTTGATGTACGCATCCATGCTCGATCGCTCCTCGTGTCGGGTTGTACGGCCGCCGTCACGACTATCTCCCACCGGGCGCGGGCGAGCAAGTCTGTCAGCCACGGAGAGGGCGGGATTCGAACCCGCGAGAGAGCTTGCGCCCCCTACTCGCTTAGCAGGCGAGTGCCTTCAGCCACTCGGCCACCTCTCCCGAGAGCTACGGATTGTAGGGGGCCTCGCCCCCAGGTTTGTTGCCCCCCAGCCGGGGTACCCGCAAGGAGATGGAGGTTCCAGCCAGCATCCAGGCCCTGCTCGATCGCGGTGAGGAGGAGGGCTGCATCAACCTCTCCGAGCTGACCGAGCTGACGCAGGAGCTCGAGCTGAGCGAGGAGCAGGCCGGCGAGCTGCAGGAGGAGATCGAGCGCCGTGGCATCGACCTGAGCGACGACTGCGGCCGCCAGCAGAGCGAGCCCCTGCGCGTGGGCAACGAGGAGCTGGCCGGGATCACCACCGACGCGCTGCAGCTGTTCCTCAACGAGGTGCGCCGCCACCCGCTGCTGACCGCGCAGGAGGAGATCGAGCTGGCGAAGCGCGTGGAGCGCGGCGACATGGAGGCCAAGGAACGGATGATCAACTCGAACCTGCGCCTCGTCGTGTCGCTGGCAAAGCGCTACCAGGGCCACGAGCTGCCGCTGCTCGACCTGATCCAGGAGGGCATCTTCGGGCTAATCCGCGCCGTGGAGAAGTTCGACTGGCGCAAGGGCTACAAGTTCTCCACCTACGCGACCTTCTGGGTGCGCCAGGCGATCCAGCGCGGCCTCGGCAACAAGGCGCGCACGATTCGCATCCCGGTGCACATCGGCCAGCGAGAGCGCAAGATCGCGCGCGTGGAGCGCGAGCTGGCCGCCGAGCTGGGGCGCCCGCCGAGCGAGGACGAAGTGGCGAAGGCGGCCGAGCTGCCACTGGAGCAGGTGCAAGAGGTACGCCAGGCTGCGCGCGCGATCACGAGCCTCGACAGGCCCGTGGGCGAGGAGGGCGAGACCTCGTTCGGCGAGCTCATCCCGAGCCAGGAGCCGGAGCCCGAGGAGGAGGTCGAGGTGCTCCTCCGCAGGCAGTCCGTGCGGCGCGCCCTGGAGAGGCTTCCCGAGCGCGAGCGCGACGTGGTGAAGCTGCGCTATGGCATCAACGGGAACGACCCCACGCCGCTGCGCGAGACCGGCCGCCGGCTGGGCATCTCGCCCGAGCGGGTGCGCCAGCTCGAGTCGCGGGCGCTCGAGCACCTGGCCACCGCGCGAGAGTTGGAGGCGATGCACGAGGAGGCGGCCTGAGGACTGACTAGTCCTCAGGACCGCGGATGCTGAACGGCAGCGTCTGCTGGTGGCGGCCGTCCACGTACAGCTCGAACGTGTGCGTGCCGCTGCTCTGAGCGTCGAACTGCACGAACGTGGCCATCAGGTGGCTGCCCTCCCACCCCGGCGCCTTCTGTGGGTTGGGCGGCCCGAGCGTCAGCTCGGTCCTGTTCACGTCGAGCTCGCCCATGTGGGCGTCGAGGATTCGCAGCAGGATCTCGTGCGGCTCTGCCAGCTCGTCGTCTGAGAACACGAAGCGAAACGCAAGCCACGTGCCGACCCTCGCCGGGAACTGCGCGACGCGGGCCGCATCGACCTGAGCGCCGACGATCGTGGCCAGCCCGCCGTTCACCTCGGCGTACCTGCAGGGGATCGCCCAGTCCACGCGCACAGCGCCAGAGGGTAGCCAGCATGATGGAATTGGCTGTTCTCTGATGAGCGTGGAGCGCACAGGAACGGCGCCGACGCGTCCGCGCGCTGGGCTGGGTCCGGCTTTCGATGCCGCCATCCCGATCGCGCGGCGCGCTCCGGCCAGCGCGGTGGGTCTGCTCACCGCGGGCTGCGTCGCGCTCGCGGCACTGTCGCTGTTGCTCCCGTCGGCTGTCACCTACGACCCGCTCGCGTGGCTCATCTGGGGTCGCGAGGTGCTGCACCTCGACCTCAGCACCACCTACGGCCCATCGTGGAAGCCGCTGCCGGTGACGGTCGACACGCTGCTGGCGCTCACCGGTTCGGCCGCGCCGTGGCTGTGGCTCGTGGTGGCGCGCACCGGCGGTCTGATGGCGTTGGCCGGCTGCTTCCGCCTGGCGTCGCGGCTCGGGGGACTGCCCGCCGGCGTGATCGCCGCGGCGGCGCTTGCGCTCAGCCACGAGTGGTGGCGGGACTCGTGGCTGGGTAACTCTGAGGGCCTGCTGCTCGCGCTGGTCTTCTTCGCGATCGAGCGGCATTTGGACGGCCGCCGGCGGCAAGCGCTCGTCCTGGGGTTCTTCGCCGCGCTGCTGCGCCCGGAGGTGTGGCCGTTCCTCGGCCTGTACGGCCTCTGGCTCTGGTTCCGCGAGCCGGCCCTGCGCCGGCTCAGCGTCGTGCTCGCCGCGCTCATAGCGCTGCTCTGGTTCGTGCCGGAGCTGATCGGGTCCGGTGACCTGTTGCGGGCGGCCACGCGCGCGAAGTCGCCCGCGCCGGGCTCGGCCGTGCCCGCGCTGTCCGCGCACCCGGTGCATGCGCTGCTCTCGAACTCACGCCACGTTCTGATCCAGCCCGCCCTGTGGGGCGCGGCGATTGCCGTGATCGGCTACCTGTGGCGACCGTGGCGGCGCGAGTTCGTCACGCCGGTGATCGCACTCGGAGCGCTGGCCTGGCTCGGCGTGGTGGCGGCGATGACCGCGCACGGATACTCGGGCAACGCGCGCTACCTGATCGCGCCGGCCGGCTTGGCGTGCGTCGTGGCCGGCGTGGGCTGGGCGAGGCTCGGCAGCGTGATCGTCGAGCGAGTGCGGGTGGTCCCGCGGGCCGTCATGGGCGCGCTGCTGAGCCTCGCGCTGATCGGCGGCTCGCTTGCGTGGGCGCTGCCGCGCGTGGACCTGTTCCAGGCAGAGGCTCGCATGGTGCGACACGAGGTGCACGTGAACGACAACATCGCGGCGGCCGTGGACAGAGCGGGTGGCCCGGCGCGTGTCCGCGCCTGCCGGGGCGTCTACACGGGGCCGTTCGAAGTGCCGATCGTGGCCTGGCAGCTCCACCGCCACTTCAGCGGCGTCGGGCTGGAGCCGCGCACGCCGGGGATGATCTTCCAGGCGCCCGTGTCACCGAGCGCGAAGCCCGTCCCGGTGCCGTCTGGCAGCTTTGTCCAAGTGGCCGCGGCGGGGCCGTGGCGCGTGTTCGCGTCATGCGCGTCGCAGCGTACGAATGGTTGACTATCGTCCCGCTCGATGGCCACGGTTCCCGCCCGTCGCCGCGCCCTCCCGCGGCTCGCTTTAGAGGAGGTTCCGCGCGGTGCGGTGCGCACCGTCGTGGGGCTCGCCCTGCTCGTCGCGCTGTCCGCCTACCTGCGCACGCAGGCGTTCAACGCCGCCTTCTGGATCGACGAGGGGCTGTCCTACGGCATCTCCTCGCACCACTTCTTCTCGATCCCGCACGTGCTGCGACAGGACGGCTCTCCGCCTCTCTATTACATGGCACTGCACGTGTGGATGGGGCTGTTCGGCACCACCGAGGCCACCACCCACACGCTCTCGCTGATTTTCGCCCTGCTCACGATCCCCGTGGGCTACTGGGCGGGCCGGAGCCTCTTCAACCAGCGCGCCGGCTGGTTCGCCGCGATCCTCTTCGCGCTCAACAGCTATCTCACCACGTACGCGCAGGAGACGCGCATGTACTCGCTGCTCACGCTGCTCACGCTCGTGGCCACGGCGAGCTTCCTGCATGCGTTCGTGTTCCGCCGTCGGCGCTACCTGTCTGTGTTTGCGGTCGCGGTGACGCTGATGGTCTACACGCACAACTGGGCCTTCTTCTTCGTCGCCGGGAGCCTCACCGCCCTCGTCTATCTGCTGTGGCGGAGCGACGACCGGCGCGCCCTGCTGCGCGACGCCGCGCTCAGCTACGGCGGCGCGCTCGTGCTCTTCGCCCCGTGGATCCCGACTCTCTTGTTCCAGACCAAGCACACGGGCGCGCCGTGGTCCACGGCGCCGACGTTCGGGCTGCTCACCAAGGCGCCATCCATGGTCCTCGATGGCGACCGCATCTCCTACGTCCTTCTGCTCGGCGGCGGCACCGGACTCGTGAGGGTGATCGAGCGCCGGCGGGGCCTCGAGCGCACCGCGGTGATCGTGGGGCTCGTGCTGTTCCTAGGCACGCTGATCTGGGCGTGGCTCGGGTCGCAGGCCTCGCCCGCATGGGCGTACCGCTACTTCGGCGTGTTCGCGGCGCCGCTGCTGTTGATGGCGGGAACCGGTCTGGCCTTCGCGCGGCGGATCGGCGTGGTCGCGCTCGCGATCGTCTGCATGTTCTGGCTCGGTTTCAACGCGATCGAGCACAAGAGCATCGACCGCCACGTGATCCGCGTTGCATCGCCGTCGCTGAAGGCGGGCGACCTAGTGCTCGTCACGCATCCGGAGCAGGTGCCGGTGGTCAACTACTACATGCCGGCCGGCATGCACTACGCCACCGAGCTGGGGCCGGTGAAGGATGCGGGAGTGGCTGACTGGATCGACGCGCTCGACAGATTGAAGGCGGCCACGCCGCAGAAGAACCTCGAGCCCCTGCTCGCCTCGCTGCCCGTCGGGCACCGAGTGCTTCTGATGCGCCCGGTGGTCGGCGGCCAGGCTGGCTGGCGCGCGCCCTGGACCAAGCTCGTAAGGCGCAAGTCGGCCGAATGGGCCAGCGCGATGAAGCACGACAAACGCTTCGTATTGACGGCTCGCTGGCCAAAGCTCCGGACCGGTTACGCGCCGCGCGGTCTGCGCGCGCTGCTATACACAAAGGTTCGACCGGGTTAGTCCCGCGTCTGAACTTGGTAGTAATACACCCAGGGTGACCGGGGTCGACCCGGGTTTTCACGCCCAAAAACGCGCCCTCCGCTCGCCCTCCCCGTCCCGCCTCATGTCCGAGACGCCTCCAACCACCCCGCGGTTCAGCGCGCCCTCCGCGCGGCGCCGCGAACTGCTGCGCAAGCCCACGCTCGTGCTGGGCGCCGGGCCCGCCGGGCTCACCGCCGGCTACCTGCTGGCGAAGGAGGGTCTGCCGGTGATCGTGCTCGAGGCGCACGAGAAGGTTGGCGGTCTCGCGATGACCGAGGAGCGCGACGGCTACCGCTTCGACCTCGGCGGGCACCGCTTCTTCACCAAGTCGAAGGAGGTCGACGACCTCTGGCACGAGGTGCTCGACGACGAGTTCCTGTTGCGCCCGCGCATGTCGCGCATCTACTGGAACAAGCGCTACCTCGACTATCCGCTGCGTGGTCCCGATGTGATCAAGAAGCTCGGCCCGGTCGAGCTCACGCGCGCCTTCTTCTCTTATTTGGTCGCCGCGGTGAAGCCGAAGGGCAACGAGGACAGCCTCGAGGAGTGGGTGTCGAACCGCTTCGGCAAGCGCCTGTTCACGCTCTTCTTCAAGTCGTACACGGAGAAGGTGTGGGGCGCGCCCACATCGGAGATTCGGGCCGAGTGGGCGGCGCAGCGAATCAAGGGGCTGTCGTTCTTCAGCGCCGCCAAGGCCGCCTTCTTCGGCAACCGGGGCAACAAGGTGAAGAGCCTGATCTCCGAGTTCCACTACCCGCGCTATGGCCCGGGCCAGATGTGGGAGGCGATGACCAACGAGATCCGCCGCCTCGGCGGTGAGGTGCACACCGAGACTCCGGTCGAGCGCCTGGTCGTCGAGGACGGCCGGATCGTCGAGGTTCAGGCGGGCGACGAGACCTTCGAGCCCGGCCAGGTGATCTCTTCGCTGCCGCTGCGTGCCACCGTGGGCATGACCCGGCCGCTGGCGCCCCCGGCCGTCCGCGAGGCGGCGCGCGGGTTGCGCTATCGAGATTTCTTGACCGTCGCGGTCATCCTCGACGGCGAGGACCTGTTCCCCGACAACTGGATCTACATCCACGAGCCCGACGTCCAGGTCGGCCGGATCCAGAACTACCGCTCCTGGAGCCCGTGGATGGTGCCCGACGAGACCAAGGCCTGTGTGGGGCTCGAGTACTTCTGCTTCGAGGGCGACGAGCTCTGGAACATGAGCGACGACGACCTCGTGAAGCTCGCGGCTCTCGAACTCGAGAAGCTCGGGCTGGCGGGGCGCGACAAGGTGGAACGCGGCTACGTGGTTCGCGTGCCCAAGGCGTACCCGATGTACGACAAGGACTACAGCGAGCGGGTGGCCACGATCCGGTCTTGGCTCGAGACCATGGGCAACCTCCAGCAGGTGGGACGCAACGGTCTCCACCGCTACAACAACTCGGACCACTCGATGCTCACCGCGATGCGCGCGGTGGAGAACATCACCCGCGGGACCAGGCACGACATCTGGGCGGTGAACGCCGAGAGCGTCTACCACGAGGAAGACGTGAAGGACGAGCACCCCTACCGCGAGGCGCCCGAGACGCCCGCGATGCAGCAGCCCGTCGCCAGCGAGACCTAGAACGCAAACCGCCGGCGCTGTACGAGCCCCCGGCGGTCTGGTTTCGGTGGGCTAGCTGCCGGCCGGGGCCACCCGACCGGCGCTAGGTCTTTAGCTGTAGGCCAGCGTCAGTAGGACCCAGCCCGGGTTGTTGCTTCCCGTACGGGCGAGCTTCCAGTTGAGCAGGTCGTCCGCCTGCGTGGTCGCAGTGCCCGTCCATGAGCAGCTCGTCGCTGTGCCCGAGATCGTGCAGGTAGCCGCAGTGTCGGCGGTACCCGCGCGATGGAGCGTGAACGTGAACGAGTTGCCGTTTCCGGGCGCGGTCTGGATCTTCGCCGTCATCCCAGTGAGGGTGAGGCCGAGACCCACGGTCGTCCCGCTGCTCTCGCTGCTCGACGAGCTCGTCTGGTTAAACGCGTTGATGTTGGTGACGTACCGCGGCCAGCTCGAGCTGGACACGTTCGTCGACATCACGAGCGCGGGAGTGCCGGACGGGCCGGCAGCCCCGGTCGCGCCGGTGGCACCGGTCGGGCCGGTAGCACCGGTCGGGCCAGTAGCACCCTGGTTGCCCGTGGCGCCCTGGTTGCCCGTGGCGCCCTGGTTGCCCGTCGCGCCCTGGTTGCCCGTGGCGCCCTTTGCGCCCGGGTCGCCCGTGGTGCCCTTGTCGCCAGTGGCTCCCTTGTCTCCGGTCGGACCCTGCAGGCCCTGCGGACCCTGCGGGCCAGCGGGACCCTGGTCGCCCGTAGCGCCCTTGTCGCCAGTGGCGCCCTTATCGCCAGTGGCGCCCTTATCGCCGGCGGCACCCTTGTCGCCAGTGGCGCCCTTATCGCCGGCGGCACCGTTGTCGCCAGTGGCGCCCTGATCGCCAGTCGCGCCCTTGGCGCCCTGATCGCCAGTGGCACCCTTGTCGCCGGGAGCGCCCTGGTTACCGTCGGGGCCCTGGGGACCCTGGTCGCCAGTGGCGCCCTTGTCACCCTGCGGACCCTGGAAGCCCTGCGGACCCTGCGGTCCGGCCGGGCCCTGGTCGCCAGTGGCACCCTTGTCACCGGTCGCGCCCTGGTCGCCAGTGGCACCCTTGTCACCGGTGTCGCCCTTGGCGCCCTGATCCCCGGTCGCGCCCTGGTCGCCAGCTGCACCCTTGTCACCCGTGTCGCCCTTGGCGCCCTGATCGCCAGTCGCGCCCTGGTCACCCTGCGGACCCTTATCGCCGGTGTCGCCCTTGGCGCCCTGATCGCCGGTAGCACCCTTGTCGCCGGGCGCGCCCTGGTTGCCATCGGGACCCTGCGGACCCTGGTCGCCCGTCGGGCCCTTGTCGCCCTGCGGACCCTGCAATCCCTGCGGACCCGCCGGACCGGCCGGACCCTGATCGCCGGTGGCACCCTTGTCGCCAGTGGCCCCCTTGTCGCCAGTGGCGCCCTTGTCGCCGGTGTCACCCTTGGCGCCCTGATCGCCGGTCAGACCCTTGTCACCCTGAACGCCCTTGTCGCCCGTGGCGCCCTTGTCGCCTACGGGACCCTGGTCTCCGGTCGGACCCTTGTCGCCGGTCGGACCCTGGAGGCCCTGGGGGCCCTGCGGCCCGGCCGGCCCCTGGTCGCCCGTCGCGCCCTTGGCGCCAACGGCGCCCTGAACGCCTTGGACGCCTTGGATGCCCTGGATGCCCTGGATGCCCTGGATGCCCTGGGCACCCTGCGGACCCTTCGGACCGGTCGCGCCGCGGGGGCCGCGCGCACCCTGGGACTCACTAGTCGCCCGCTTCTTCTTCTTGGAAGAGAAGTGGGTGCGGGCGTGGTGCCCACGGGAAGTCCGCGCATCGGCGCTCGAGGTGACTGCCACCAAAAGCACCGCGACGACGGTGAAGCTCAAGACCAGCCGAAACATCGGACGGTTCACTTGGAAATCCTTTTCCCTCGGCACCCCTGCCGGACCAGCGGCACGACGGGTGAAACGAGTCCTGGTTCTGGGAACTTGCGAGGCAGGCTTCCGGCCCGCCCGTCCTTCCCTTGTAACCCGGGGTAGACCATTTGTCCAGAATCAGGGGTAGTGACTCAACACCTTTTTCACTGACTCCGGAGCGTCCAGAAACACCTGCAAAAGAGAACCGCCGGCGTGTTTGCCACGCCGGCGGTTCCTTGTTTCCGTGGGCTAGCGGCCGGCCGGGGTGGGCCCGACCGGCGCTAGGTCTTTAGCTGCAGAGCACGTACACCGTGAGGTGGCCGGAGCTCGCAGTCGACTGGAATTGGGCTTCCCAGCCGGTGGCCGTGTCGCCGCTCGCCGCGAACGCCGCACCGCTGTTCTTCGTCGGCGCGGAGATGTTCACGTCGTCGTCGACGTTGTTCCATGAGCCGCCGCCGATTGCGTGCGTGTTGGCGGGGCACTGGACCTTGACCGTGTCCGTGGTCGACGTGTTGGACGCCGTCTGCACGGTCGCGCTCACCGAACCGGAGGGGCCGGTCGGACCGGTCGGACCAGTCGGGCCGGCCGGACCCTGGACGCCCGGGAGGCCCTGGATTCCCTGAGTTCCCTGGTTGCCGGTTGCGCCCTTGTCCCCAGTTGCGCCCTTGTCGCCAGTTGCGCCCTTGTCGCCGGTTGCACCCTGGTTACCAGTTGCGCCCTGGTTACCTGCCGGGCCCTGGTTCCCGATCGGCCCCTGGTTGCCCACGGCACCCTGGTTGCCCACGGCACCCTGGTTGCCGTCAGCACCCTTGTCGCCCTGCGGGCCCTTGTCGCCCTGCGGACCCTGGATGCCCTGCGGACCCTGCGGACCGGCCGGGCCCTGGTCACCAGTTTCGCCCTTGAGGCCCTGCTCGCCCTGGGGACCCTGGTCGCC
>JBKPDA010000307.1:0-2603 GCA_046727635.1 Actinomycetota bacterium
CGGGCTCGAGGCCGCCGGCCTGCTCGAGCGCATACCCCGGAACCAAAGGGTCGTCCTCGTCCGCCCGACAACGCAGGGCCGCACGATCTTAGAGGCCGCGACCGAACGCGTCCGCGAGGTCGAGCGAACCACGCTCGCCGGTCTCAGTCGCGACGACGAACGCACGGTACGCACCTGGCTGGCCAACGTGGCCGCCGGAAGGCGATCATGACCCTTGAGCAACGCATCCGCAGCGCCGAAGCTGATCTGTTCGCCGCTGTCGGTGCGGAGGTGGACGAGTCGTTTCTCGAACTCGCCACCAGCGGTAGGCGCGTGCGACTGCTCTCACATGGCAGCGGCCCGCCACTGGTTCTGCTCCACGGCGTGTCCCTCAGCGCCGCCGCGTGGGCGCCCTTGTTCAACGCACTCTCGGCCCACCAACTACTCGCGGTGGACCTTCCCGGTCACGGCCTGTCGGACGCCGCCGATTATCGGCGTGGTCACGTGCGTCAGCAGGCGCGCGAGTTGATCGACGACATCTTCGACGGGCTCGGGCTCACCGAAGCGCCGGTCGTGGGCCACTCACGGGGGGGAATGCTCGCGCTGTGGCACGCGGCCGGCAGCACCAAGCGGATCTCCAGGCTGGTGGCGATGGGAGAGCCGGCGGTCGCGCTTCCGGGTGTCCGCGTGCGTATGCCGCTGTCGCTGTTGACAGTGCGCGGCCTCGCGGTGGCCGTCCTTCGCTCGCCAAGTCCGCGCGCCGTCTATCGACACCTGCTCGCGCAAGGCCTCGGTTCCGCCGAGGTCGCCGGAGCGCCGGATTCACTCGTCGAGGCCCTACGCCTATCTTCCCGTCGGCCGGAGAATGCGCGCACCGTCGCCTCGCTGATGTATGCGATAAACCACTTCCGTCGGCCGCGGACCGAAAGCGTGCTCACCAACGCAGAGCTCGCTGCGATCGCCGCACCCACGATGTTCATCTGGGGAGCAGACGCCCCCTACCTCTCCGCCGAGCGCGCCCGGCCCTCGATCGACCAGATCCCGTCTGCGACGCTACACGTGGTGCCCGGCGGGCACGGGCCTTGGCTGGTCGATACCGAGCGCAGCGCGGGGCTGATCCGAGCCCACCTCACCGACATCGCGGTGACCGACGGATGACCAAGTCCGCCCGGCTGGTGCGCGTCATGCCGTGGCGGCGGTCTTCCTCACCAGCTGGAAGGTGTCTGTGGCGCCACAACGCGCACAGGTGAAGTCGAGCTCACGAGGCTCGCGTGAGGGCGCCTCGGGCTCGCCCTCGTGCTGCATAGGCACGAGCTCGTAGGTCTCCTTCGCGCCGCAGTGGGGGCAGGTGTAGTCGAGAATCATCGTGCTCCTCCGTCCATCGAGTAGACCCTTGACTCGCCAGGGTGCTCAGGCGTTACTCCTGTACCCGGCCCAGCTCGGCGGCATCCATCAGCAGCTCGGGCACTTGCCCCTCGCACACCGCCGTGGCCAGCAGCCGCCCGAGGAGCGGCGCCAGCTTGAAGAGGTTGTGGCCGGCGACCACGGTGATCCCATCCACGCCCCACGCCGCGAGTCCGTCGGAGCCCCATGGCAGCTCGGTGACCCAGCAGGTCACGTCGTCCACGGGCTCTCGATCGAGCCCTGGCAGTGCCTTGGCCACGTAGGCGGAGACGCGCCGGCGGAGGTCCGCGAGCGGCGCGAGAGGAGCTCCGGCGAGCGAGGCCTCCAGGTCGCCGGCCGCGCCGCCCAGCCCGACCGCGTAGTGCTCGCCGTCGGGCAGCGGCGTGGCGTAGACCGTCTCGCCGTACTCACCGCTCGAGTCCTGGAGACAGGTGAGCGGCGCGCCGGCGGGTTGTCGCAAACGGAAGGTCGCGCGCAGGTGCAGGCTGAGCTGCACCGGCAGCTCCGGGCCAAGCTGGCGCGCCAGCCGGACCGTCTCCTGCCCAGCGCAGATCACGGCGGCGTCGTGCCGCTCGCTGCCCCGGGGCGTGAGCACCTCCACCCCATCGCCAGCCGGCTGCACCGCCAGCACCTCTGCCGCACGCAGGGAACCCTCGACGCGGCCGGACAGGAACGCGATCGCCTCGGCAGCCCGGATCGCGCCGCCGGGATCGACGAACGCTTTCGCGCTGAACGGCTGAAGAATCGGCAGCCGCGCGCGCTGCTCGGCCTGGTCGGCCCAGGCGACGTCGAGCCCGGCCTGGCGTAGCAGCTCGAAGCGCGACTCCGCCCGCGGGCCCGCGACCAGCACGCCCTCCTCACCCACCAGGCGCGCGCCGTAAAGCTCCTCCCACTCGCGCCAGACTCCCATGGCCTCCCGCGCGAGCGAGACGAGCCGGGCGTCGGCGTGGTTGAAGCGGAAGATCCGCGCCCTACCCGCGGACTGGCCGCCGCCCGGTGCGCCGCGCTCGTAGAGCGTGACGGCGAGCCCGCGCTCTACGAGCGCCACGGCGGTCGACAGGCCGACCACCCCGGCGCCCACCACCGCAACCCGCGCATCCGGACGCACGAGCCCAGGCTATCCGGCCTCGGGTCGGCACCGGGGTGGGCGAAGAGGGCTAAAGACCCACCTCGCCAGGCCGATCACCCGGGTCTAATGCGCGGGCTGGTCTCTAGTCGGC
>JBKPDA010000308.1:0-8329 GCA_046727635.1 Actinomycetota bacterium
GTCCAACAGCGCCAGTTCACCAACCCGCCGACGGACGCGAGCATGCTCGAGGACGTGGTGCTACAGGACCACGAGGGAGTGTCGGTTCGGCTGGGCGACATCTGGCAGGACCGGCCGGCGGTGCTCGCGTTCGTGCGCCACTACGGCTGCGTGTTCTGTCGCGACCAGGCGGTGCGGTTCCACCGCCAGCGCGACGACTTCGAGGAGGCCGGGGTCCGGCTCGTGGTGGTGGGACACGGCACGCCGGAGATGGCGGCGGCGTTCCGCCGGGCGCAGGGCGTGGACCTGCCGGTGCTGGTGGACCCGGACCGCCGCATCTACGAGGTGATCGGGGCGAAGGTGGCCACGCTGCCCGAGCTGATCGGCCCGCGACAGGTGCTGGCCGGATTGAAGGCGGCGATCACCTCGCGTATGCGCCAGGGCAGCATCGCGGTGCACCAGGGCCGGATCATCGGCCACGCCGCGCAGTTGGGCGGCGTGCTCGTGATCGCGCCCGACGGCTCGGTCCGCTACGCCCACCTATCGGAGACCGCGAGCGACTACCCGCCGGCGCGCGAGGTGCTGGCTGCCGCGCGGGCGATCCGCCCGCACTTCCACAACGGCAGCAACGGCAGATAGCTGGCGCGTTTCGCCTCGCCCGCGCGTCGGGTAGGACGCCCGTGTGGCCCCGCTCGCGCTGTCCACGCTCGCCGCGCTGCTCCTGATCTTGGGTGTGCTGATCGTGCTCGTGGCGATGCTCATCGCCACGTGGACGCTGATCGCGGTGCTCTACTCGCGCTCAGCGAAGACGCCGCGCGCCCGGGCCCGGGTCCATCAGCGAGCCGCCGCGCGAGCGCCGGATCAGGTAGACGATCCCGGTCGAGCACGCCACCGCTACGAGGAAGCTCCAGGCGTTCCTGCCGGATATGAGCGACGTGATGATTCCCCCGATGAACGAGCCCGCCAGGCCGATGGCAATAGTCATGCCGATGCCCATCGGGTCCGGCCCGGGCAGCGCGAGACGCGCCAGGGCACCGATCACGAGGCCGAGTACGGTGAGTGAGATGAGGAATGCGATGAGTCCCATAGGGCGCAAGAGTATTCCCCGGGCCTAAACAATCTTTAACGTGCCACCTCGCATGAAGGCTGCGGTGGTGGGACATGTGGAGTGGATCGAGTTCGCCCGCGTGGAGCGCGTGCCCACGCCCGGCGAGATCGTGCACGCGCACGAGTGGTGGGAAGAGGCCGCGGGCGGCGGCGCGGTCGCGGCGGTGCAGTTGGCGAAGCTGGCCGACACGGCGCTGATCTACACCGCGCTGGGCGACGACCCGCTCGGACACACCACGAAGCAGCAGCTCGAGCGGCATGGCGTTCACGCGCACGTCGCGTTCCGCGACCTGCCGCAGCGACGCGGGTTCGTTTTCCTCGACTCCGACGGCGAGCGCACGATCACGACGATCCACGAGCGATACGGGCCAAGCGGTACCGACCAGCTCGCCTGGGACGAGCTTGCCGACGCCGACGCCGTGTATTTCGTGAGTGGCGACGCAGCCGCGCTGCAACAGGCGCGCCGCGCCCGGGTGCTGGTGGCCACGGCGCGGTCGCTCCACACGCTCGTGGAGGGCGGCGTGGAGCTCGACGTCCTGGTGCACAGCAGCAAGGACGCGGGCGAGCGCTACACGCCCGGCCAGCTCGAGCCGCCGCCGCGGTTCGAGGTGGCCACCGCCGGATCGGAGGGCGGCACGTGGACCGGGGCGGACGGAAACACGGGCAGCTTCGCTGCAGCACCCCTGCCCGGGCCCAAGGGAGACAGCTACGGAGCGGGCGACAGCTTCGCCGCCGCGCTCACCTTCGGGCTCGGCAAAGGGCTGCCGATCGACGACGCCCTGGCGCTCGCCTCGCGTTGTGGCGCGGCCAAGATCACCGGCCGCGCGCCCTACGACGGGCAGTTGCGCGCCAGCGACATCTGAGGTCGCGCGCGCGGCCTCGCTAAGGTGCCGGACTGAGGCCCGTGGACCCGACTCTGCTCCGCAATCGACTCGTCATCGCCACCTCCATGTGGAAGGAGGCCACGGACGAACCGCTGCCGCGACTCGAACCTGGAGACCCGGCCACCCAGATCCAGGAATTCGAGGTCCGGCTCGTGCGGATGATCTGCAGCAAGGCCACGCCCGAGACGGCGAGCGAGGCCGCCGAGAAGACCTGGGACCTGGTGCACGACCGCCCCGATGGGGACCCTGTCAAGCAGGCCGTGGTGGAGGCCCACGAGGCGCTGGCACGCCTCTCCGCGCATCGGGAATAGCGCGTGTCCGACGAGCCGGACCCGCGCCCACCGGCGACGCTCGACGAGGAGCTGCTCGGCGCCGAGCTGCGCTCGATCGTCTCCACGCAGTCCGACGCGGCGCGCCTGCACCGCATCCAGAGCGAGCTGGCGATGGGCTTCCGGGCGCTCGCGCGCGTGGGTGCGGCGGTGTCGATCTTCGGCTCGGCCCGCACCCCGAGAGACCATCCTGAGTACCTGCTGGCCTGCGAGGTGGCACGCACGCTCGGCGACGCGGGCTTCGCGATCATCACCGGCGGCGGCCCGGGAATCATGGAGGCGGCCAATCGGGGCGCGCGCGACACGGGCGCCCTCTCGATCGGCCTCAACATCGACCTCCCGTTCGAGGTGGGGATCAACACCTACGTCGACCTTCCGCTCCAGTTCCACTACTTCTTCGTGCGCAAGGTCATGTTCGTGCGCTACGCCAGCTCGTTCGTGGTCTTCCCCGGCGGGTTCGGCACGCTCGACGAGCTGTTCGAGGCGCTCACGCTGATCCAGACGGGGAAGATCCGCGACTTCCCGGTGATCCTCGTCGTGCGCCGCTACTGGAGCGGGCTCGTGGACTGGATGCGCGAGCGCTTGGAGGGCGAGGCGAAGATCTCACCGGGCGACCTCGACCTGTTCCAGGTCACCGACGAGCCGGCGGAGGTGCTCGAGCTGGTGCAGCAGGCGGTACACCGCCAGGCGCGGGTCGCCTAGAAATCCTCGGGGCGCGGGCGTCCGCGTGCGCGCTTCAGCTCGCCGCGCCGTCGTTTCGACTCGAGCCGCTTTGCCCGCGAGGAGGCGGTCGGCTTGGTGGCGTGACGTGGGCGCTGCACCGCCAGCGCCGCGGCCAGCCGCGAGCGCAGCCGCTCCAGCGCCAGCTCGCGGTTGCGCGACTGGCTCCGCGAGTCCTGGGCCACCGCCGTCAGTCGTGGACCCACGCGCGACATCACCCTCCGTCGCTGCTCCTCGCTGAGCGAGGGCGAGCTCGCGACGTCGAACACCGCCTCCACACGCGACGCCGTCACGTTCGCGTGCTGGCCACCCGGGCCGGAGGACCTGCTCACGCGCAGGTCGATCTCCGATAACGGCACTTTCACTCCGCGCGCAACGGGCATGGGATCCTCCATGGGCGCGCATTCTGATCCGCTGGGAATACCGCTGCGAACTAGTGGAAGTGCTCGCGAAGGCTGAGACGCTCGACAGCATGTTCCGCCAGGGCTCGCTCCCCAGCGAGCTGCTCGAGGGCACCTACCCGGGCACCCTGGTGACGCCCACGACGTGGCGCTTGACCGATCCGCTACTCCGTGCGGCCGCTCGCGCATGGATGCCGTGGCTCGGCAAGCGCTTCTACCCGGCCACGCAGACCGGCGACAACCTGCTCGTGGGAAGCGCGCGGATGCCGGCCCGTGCACTGTGGCCCTCTTACCGGCTGCAACACACAGATGACGGTCGCTACGCCGCCTTCCGCTTCCGCACCTATGCGAGCCCCGGCACGCTCGACCCGGACATCCAGACGCTGAAGATCGATTACGACTCGGGCGACAACCCGGGCTTCCTGATTCGAAACATCCTCGACGAGCTTGTGGAGGTATCGCCCGGCAGCTATCTCGGCAAGGTGCTGCTCCGCCGCCGCTCGGGCTGGCGGCTGGTGGGCTACTTCTCGCTCAGGGCCCCTTAGTTGCTCTACGCGCTGGTGACCCGGCTGCTCCTGCCGCTCGCGTGGTGGGGCAGGACGCGCGTGAGCGGGATCGAGGCGGTGCCGCGAACCGGCCCGCTGCTGCTGGTGCCGAACCACGACAGCCAGATGGATCCCGTGATCGTGGGCGTGGTGCTCCGGAAGGTGCGGCCGCTGCGCTTCCTCGCGCGCGCGAACCTGTGGCAGATCCGGGGACTCGGCCCGATCCTCAGCGGGATGCGGCAGATCCCGATCGAGCGCGGGGCCGGCGACTCGGGGGCGCTCGACCGTGCCGTGGCGGCGCTGCGCGCGGGCGAGGCGATCTGCATCTTCCCCGAGGGCAGGCTCTCGATGGGCAAGCGGCTGAAGGCGCGCAGCGGCGTGGGCCGCCTGGCCGAGGCATGCCCGGAGGCGAAGCTGGTGCTCTGCACCGTCTCGGGCACCACGGACTTCGTGCGCTTCCCGCGGCGCCCGCGGGTGAGCGTCACGTTCTTCGAGCCCGCGTCGGGGCAACTGCGTCAGGGCGACGCCCCACCGGAGCTGGCCGAGCGGCTGCTGGACGAGCTCCGGGCGGAGGTGCCACCCGTCGTCGCGGGACGCCGGTAGGCGCCTACGCGGCCTTCTCGAGATTGCGCGCCTCGGCCTCGAGGTGCGCTGCGCGCTCGCTGAGCGCGCGGAAGTGGAAGTGCAGCTCGGTGAGGTAGTCGGCGATCTGGCGCCGGCCCTCGTCGGTGGTGGAGGAGACCGCCAGCGCCTCGAGGAAGTTCGCGATCTCGCGCTCGAGCATCTTCACCGCACCGGAGATGGCAGCGGCGTTTCGTGTGATCTGGTCAGGCTCCACAGCCGGAGAGATCGGCCGCTGCGCCAACAGCTTGAGCCCCCCTTGACCCTACGCGCCAGGCGGGATAGAACCGGCCTGCCCATACGGCCGAAACAGGCCAATACAGCGAAAGGAGTGGCCATGGCCCGCTACTTCGTCGACTGCCGTTCCATGCCCAGCGAGACCAACTGCTCGCTCTACATCTCGGGCGAGAGGGACCACGTGATCGAGGCCGCGTCACAGCACGCCGTCTCCGTCCACCAGCACGAGGACACGCCGGAGCTGCGCGAGGAGATCGCCGGCGCGATTCAAGAGGAGCGGCAGCCGGTAGGCGTAGCCGTTCCGGCGTAGCCCAGCAGCGGTCTACCGGAGACGGGGGCGGGGGCGTATGCCCAGATCCGGCGGTCTATAGCCGCAGGGCGGCAGCGGGCTCGTCGTAACGATCCCGGCGCTGCGCGGACGGGCGAAGCCTGCGCAAGCGCAGCTACCACTCCCGGCAACGATCGTCGCGGCACGTGCATCCACCCCCGCCTGTCTCCCGCCTTGCAACATACCGTGGGCAGGCCGGCCGGGCGCAGGTTCGGCCGGTCTCTACGATGGCTGCATGACAGAGACTCTTACGCAGCAGACCCGCACCGTCGCCTCGATCGTCGCCGGACGCCCCGAGACCGACGCCCCCGGCGGCCGTCTGCAGTCCACCAACCCCGCTGACACGTCCGACCTGGTGGCCGAGGCGCTGCTCGCCGACGCATCCACCTTCGTGGCGGCCTGCCGCGCCGCGCGCGATGCGCAGAGCGCGTGGGCCGAGGTGCCTCCGCCCGTGCGCGGTCGCGCGATCCAGCAGATCGGCCGCCTCGTGGAGGAGAACAAGGAGGCGCTCTCGCGCCTCGTCACGCGCGAGATCGGCAAGCCCTATGCCGAGTCGCTCGGCGAGGTGCAGGAGATCGTCGACACGTGCAACTTCTTCGTGTCGGAGGGGCGGCGGCTGTACGGCCAGACGGTGCCGTCGGAGATGTCCGACAAGCAGCTCTTCACGTTCCGCAACCCGGTGGGCGTGGCCGCGATCATCACCGCCGGCAACTTCCCCGTGGCGGTGCCGTCCTGGTACCTGGTGCCGGCGCTCCTGTGTGGCAACGCGGTGGTCTGGAAGCCGGCCGAGTACGCGCCCGCGCTCGGTGAGGCGCTCACGCAGCTGTTCCTCCACGGCGGGCTGCCGGAGGGCGTGCTCAACCTCGTGCAGTGCGACGGCCCCACCGCGTTCGAGGGACTCGAGCAGGCCCTCGACTCGGGGCTCGTGGACAAGGTGGGCTTCACCGGCTCGAGCGAGGTGGGCAAGCGGCTGGGCGAGCTGTGCGGCCGCCATCTGCAGTCGCCCTGCCTGGAGCTCGGCGGCAAGAACCCGCTCGTCGTGATGCCCGACGCCACGCTCGACCTGGCGGTGGAGGGCGCCCTGTTCAGCGGCTTCGGCACAGCCGGTCAGCGCTGCACCTCGCTTGGCACCGTCATCGTGCACGAGTCGATCCACGACGAGTTCCTCGCCCGCTTCGCGCGCGCCGTGGAGGACGCACCGGTGGGCGACCCGACACAGGACGTGGTCTACGGCCCGATGATCCACGAGCGCTTTCTCGAGCGCTTCCTCGGCTGGCTCGACCTCGTGCAGGACCACCACACGCTGCACGGCTCGACGGCCACCGGGCGGATCAGCTCGGACAACCCGCGCCAGGGCTTCGTCGGCGATCCCGACGCCGGCCTCTACTGCCATCCGACGATCGTCGACGGCGTGCGCCGCGACGACGAGCTCTACTACACGGAGACGTTCGGCCCGATCGTCGGCGTCATGTCCTTCTCGGACTTCGACGAGGCGATCGAGCTGGCCAACGGGCACGGCTATGGGCTGTCGTCGGCGATCTACACCAACGATCCGAAGAGCGCGTTCGAGTTCCGGCGCCGGGTCAGCGCCGGGATGGTGAGCGTGAACAACTCCACGTCCGGCGCGGAGGCGCACCTGCCCTTCGGCGGCAACGGCAAGTCGGGCAACGGCGCGCGCCAGTCGGGCATCTGGGTGCTCGACCAATTCACCCGCTGGCAGGCGCTCAACTGGGACTACGCCGGCAAGCTGCAGAAGGCGCAGATGGACGTGGCCGACGTGTCGGCCGACCTCAGCTTCCGGCTACCCGACTGAGCGCCTCCACGTCGCGCACCGTGATGTTGCGGCGGCGGGTCTCCACGCAGCCCAGCTCGCGCAGGTCGCGCAGCGCCTTGCTGGTGGCCTCGCGCGAGGCGCCGGCCCAGCTGGCCAGCTCCTCCTGCGAGATCGGAAGCGTGATCAGGACGCCGCCATCGCTCGGCTCGCCGAAGCGCTCCGCCAGCTCCAGCAGGCGGCTCGCCACGCGCGCGAGAGTGTGGTGGGCAGCGAACTCCACCTGCTGACGGTCGGCCGCCCGAAGCCGCTCGATCACCACGCGCAGGATCACGAGCGCCACGCGCGGATGCTGCTCGAGGAACGTGTCGAAGTCGCCGGCGGCGACGGCGAGCGCGTCGAGCTCCTCGAGAGCACGGACGGTCGCCAGGCGCTGCTCGCCCCCGAGGGCTGAGAGCTCGCCGAGCAGGTCGCCCGGCTGGCGGAAGGCGAGCACGATCTCGGCGCCGTCCTCGGTTACCGCGGTCACCTTCGCCCTGCCGTGCTCGATGACGACCACCCGCCCGGGCGCCTCGCCCTGGTGCATGATCGTGGCGCCACGCGCGAAGTGGCGGGGGACGGCCCGCGAGCGGAGTGCGGCTATCTCGTCGGCCGTCAGGCGTCCTAGGAACGACTCGGCCATGTACTGCGCAGGATCTCACTGAGCGGCAGTGCCGTGTGCAAAAAGACACATTCGCAGCGGCCGAAGTGCGTGGAAGCGGCCTCCCAGCGCACATAGCTTGCCCGTGTGTCCCAATCACCCCGCCGCCGCCCACCACGGCACGCGGACTGCCCCAAGGAGGCCCACATGAAGTTCTACAAGCGGATCAGGCTGTTGAAAAGCCTGGCACTCGCGGGATGCGCTGTCGGACTCGCCGCGCCAAGCGTGGCCGGCGCGATGCCCATCGACAATCCGGTTCCGCACTTCCAGAGCGCGCCGCAGTCGCCCACGATCTACCACCCGCATGGTCGTCCGGCGAGCACTGACTACACGCTGCCCTCGACGTTCAAGACAGACGCCCAGTCCCAGTCCCAGGCCGCCGGCGTGGGCGCTCGGGTGTTCGTCCTGCCGGCGAGCCACAAGGCCGACGTGCCGTCCTCGACAACCCCCGCGACACCCTCCTCGACCCCCACGGTGGTGCGCGAGGTCCGGACAGTCACGAACGACAGCAACCACACGCTGGCGATCGTGCTCGCCGCGGCGGCACTCGGGATCGCCCTCTGTGGGACCGGATATGCCCTCAGCCGACTGGCGCTGATCCAGCGCCGAGTGCTCGGAAGCAGCTCGTAGAGCGCTTGGGGTAGACCCTCGCAAGAGGGGATGAGTGAGTGGAGCGCCGGAGCTTGTCTCCGGCGCTTCGCTTTCTC
>JBKPDA010000309.1:0-9819 GCA_046727635.1 Actinomycetota bacterium
GCTCCCGGCGCCGCCGCGGAGGAGGAGGCGAAGCTCGAGCGCACCTACGCCGTCGAGGTCTCGGGCAAGCGCTTCGACGTGAGGGTGATCGGCGACGCGTTCGTGCCGAACGGCGCCGGCCCCGCCACCCGCAAGGCGCCGCCCCGGCGCGAGCGCTCGAAGGGCGGCGGCGGCGCGCCGGGCGAGCTCGTGTCGCCGCTCCAGGGCACGGTGCTCAAGGTGGCGGTGGAGAAGGGCGCCCAGGTGGAGGAGGGCGCACTCATCGCCGTTATCGAGGCCATGAAGATGGAGAACGAGATCACGGCGCCCGTGGCCGGCACCGTTGAGGAGCTGCTAGTGACCGCGGGCGGCTCTGTGTCCAGTGGGGACACGATCGCCGTGATCAAGTAGCCCGAAGGACCCGCGGAACCCCTCGGCGCCCTCGGGCGTCACGTGCACGGCCCGCGTGCCCTCCGCGCGCTTGATCCACTTCAGCTCGAAGAACCGCTGGGTAAGCGCGGCGCCGAGAGCACCCGCCAGGTGATGCCGCTGCTCGCTCCAGTCGATGCAGTAGCGGACCAACGGGCGTCTGCTGGGACGGTTCAGCTCGACTCCCAGCTCGCGCAGGATGGTGTCGTCGTTCAGGCGATACTCCACGTCCCAGCCCGGCGACGACAGGCGGTCCTGGCGAGCGCGGTCGGGATCGAAGACGCCGTCGCCGCCTTCCAGGACGCCGCGGTCGAGCAGAGCGGTGAAGAGGTCGGTGCCGAGCTTGCCGGCAAGGTGGTCGTAGCATGTGCGCGCGCTGCGGATGGCCTCGGCGCGGGTGCCCTCGCGCAACGAGCGCACGGGCGCCGCCGGTGCCGCGCGCGCCAGCGCCTCGAGCAACTCGCCCACGTGCGGGCCCGCCAGCCTGAAGTAGCGATGCCGCCCGTGGCGCTCGACGCTGACGAGGCCCGAGTCCACGAGCTTCCGCAGATGCTCGCTGGCGGTGGACGCCGCCACGCCCGCCTCGTCGGCGAGCACGCTGGCCGGCAGCGCGCGGCCGTCGCCGAGTGCGAGGAGCATCCGGTCGCGGCGCTCGTCCGCCAGCACCGCGGCCAGCTTCGCGATGTCCGCGTCGCCCTTCATCTGTCTTCGAGGTTACCGCGGCGACATTTCGGTTGGGGACGAAGTGTTCGGCGCACACAATCGGGGCATGCTTCCCCTCCTCGCGGTCAGCCTCGGCTACTTCATGGTCATCCTGGACGCCACCGTCGTGAACGTGGCGCTGCCTTCGCTTGCCCGCGATCTCGGCGGCAGCGTGAGCGACCTCCAGTGGGTGGTGGACGGCTACACGCTGGTGTTCGCGGGCCTGCTCCTTTCGGCGGGATCGCTGGGGGACCGGCTGGGCGGCCGGCGGGTATTCGAGGGCGGACTGTGGCTGTTCACGATCGCATCGGCCGCCTGCGCGCTGGCGCCGTCGGTGCCGCTGCTGATCGCCGCGCGGCTGGTGCAGGGCGTGGGCGCGGCCCTGCTCGTGCCGAGCTCCCTGGCGCTGCTGCGGGCGGCCTATCCGGACGTCCGGGAGCGCGCGCGGGCGGTGGGATTGTGGGGCGGCGTGGCCGGAGTGGGCGCGGCCTCTGGCCCGGTGCTGGGTGGCCTGCTCGTCGCAGCGTTCGACTGGCGCGCCGTGTTCGTCGTGAACGTGCCGATTGGGCTGCTCGGGCTGGTGCTCGCCGCGCGGTACCTGCCGCCGCGCACGGAGCCGAGCAGGACCGGCCTGGACCCGGCCGGACAGCTCGCCGGCACCCTCGCGCTGACGCTACTCACGCTTGGCCTGATCGAGACCTCGCTGGTCCCACTGCTGCTGTTCCCGGTCGCGCTCGCGGCCTTCGTCGCGCTCGAGCGGCGGATCCGCACGCCGATGCTGCCGCTCGGCCTCTTTCGCAGCCCCACCTTCTCCGGCTCGAGCTTCGTGGGGCTGGCGATCAACCTCGGCTTCTACGGCCAGCTGTTCGTCATCAGCCTGTACTTCCAGCACGTGAGGGGATATTCGGCGCTCGAGACCGGCCTGGCGCTCCTGCCGATGGGCCTCTTCGTCGCGCTCTCCTCGGTGCTCTCGGGCAAGATCACCGGCCGCATCGGGCCTCGGATCCCCATGCTGCTCGGGCTCACTTGCGCCGCCGCCGGCTTCTTCGGATTGATGGCCGCAGGCGCCAAAACGAGCTACGCGGTGCTGGTGGCGCCGGAGGTCGCAATCGGTTTCGGGATGGCGATGACCATGCCCGCCGCCACCGCGGCGATCATCGAGACGGCCCCCGCCGACCACGCCGGGATCGCCTCCGGGGTGCTGAACGCGAGCCGCCAGGCCGGTGGCGCCATCGGGGTGGCGCTGCTCGGCGCGCTCGTGCAGAGCGGTGGGTTCGTTCCCGGCCTGCACGTGGCGATGGCGGTGGCCGGCGCCGTGTTCCTCAGCGCCGCCGCCGCGACCGCTGTGACGGTGGAGCGGCGCGTGTAGGTTGTCGGCCGGCTTGCTGACCGGCACCTTCATCAACGTGGGCGCTGTGCTCGCCGGCACTCTGATCGGCACCCTGATCGGCGGCCGCCTGCCGGGCTCGTTGCACGAGCGCGTGATGGCCGGTCTCGGGCTCGTGACGCTCGTGATCGGCGTGGACAACGCGCTGGCCTGGCGCGACACGAACCCGCTCTACGTCCTCGGAGGAGTGCTGCTCGGCGGCCTGGTGGGCGAGGCCATCGGGATCGAGCGCGGGCTCGAGGCGTTCGGCGACCGGATCCAGCGCACCGTGTCGCGCGGGCGGCACTCGACCGTGAGCGAGGCGTTCGTCACCGCCAGCCTGCTGTTCTGTGTCGGGCCGCTGACCGTGCTCGGCTCGATCCAGAACGGCCTGACCGGCGACTATCAGACGCTCGCCACGAAGGCGACGCTGGACGGGTTCGCCTCGATAGCGCTGGCCTCCACCCTGGGCTGGGGCGTGGCGATCGCCGCGGGCACCGTGCTGATCGTGCAGGGCGCGCTGTCCCTGGGGGCCGGCCTCTTCAAGCACGTGCTCGAGGGCGAGGCGCTCGCGGCCCTGACGAGCGCCGGCGGGGTGCTCATCATCGGCATCTCGCTGAAGCTGCTTCAGCTGAAGGACGTGAAGGTGGGCAACTTCCTGCCCGCCCTGATCATCGCCCCGGCCCTAGTGGGGATCGTGAAGCTGATCCGCTAGGGGGCGGGCCAGGTGGTCCAGGTGGGCTGGCGGGAGCCTTGCTTGAACGGCGCGTAGCCCGCGCTGGGATCGGGGTGGCGCGTGCATGCCGGTGAGAGGACGTTCGGCAGGCAGGGGTTGAACGCGTGCACGTTGATGTCGGCGTTGTGGGCGCTTGCCCAGCTCATGAACGGACCCGCGACGTACGCGCCGTAGTCCTCCTCGATGTTGGTGTAGCCGTCGTGATCCTGATCGTCTGCGCCATCGGGAAGGCCGTCGCCATCCGTGTCCCTGTCCAGCCAGTTGGTGCCGGTGTACGGGATCGGATAGACGCCGTCGTTCTTTGAGATCGAGTCAGTCGTCCACCACGTCGGGCCGCTCAGCGGGCCGTGGGCCTCGTCGAAGTTCGTGAGCCCGTCGCCGTCGATGTCCTTCTCGTCGTCGGTGAGGAAGCTCTGGCCGGAGTAGTTGATCCAGCTCGGGATGTCGACGCCCGCGTTGTACACCCCGTTGCCGTTCAGGTCGATGAAGCCCCAGGTGTCGTTCGAATCGACCACGCCGTCGCCGTTCACGTCGTAGGGGCTCTGTGCGTTTGCATCGGCGGGAGCCGCCGGGCCGGTGGGATCGCCGATCGGGTTTCCGCTGGGGCCGGCGTTCGTGGTCTGGTCGCCGTCGCTGTAGGACACGACCATCACGTTGTTGTTCGGGTTGGGGCTCGGGGCGTAGGGGAGGAAGGTCTGAAGGATGTGCGCCGGGTCGATGCCGAGCTTCCACGCGAACGAGGCCTTGTACTCCTCGGTCAGCGTGAGGGAGTCGCCGTCGAAGTCGATGTTGGCATCGCTCGGGTCGAGCGGGTTCGGGTACGGCTTCTTGGTCGCCGCGGGCCACGGGATCGCGCTCGAGTTGGCGTTTCGGTTCAGGTCGAGCGCCGCCTGGTATTCGTAGCCGTCGCTGACACCGTCGCCGTCGGTGTCGTACTTGCAGGGGTCGGTGCCGAGAGCAACCTCGAGAGCGTCCGGAAGCATGTCGCCGTCGACGTCGGACGACGGGTTCGTCGGATGCGGCACGCAGCTTGTCCCGCCCGTCGCAGAGCTGTTCTTCGGGCCGACCTTCGGCGAGCTCGCGAGCTTGGTAAATGCGCGGGCGGACTTCTTCGCGATGATCCGCACCTGAAGCTTGGTGGCCACCAGCGTGCCGTTGCTGTTCGTGAGGATGGCGGCGAGGCTGTCCGGCAGCGTGACGGTGATCGTCTTGGTGGTCGCCTTCTCGGCCTTGACCCAGACCACGCGCTTGCCGGCGCCGAGGAACACAACCGTGTTCTTCTTCTTGCCCTTCACGAAGCCGGTGCCCCGGATCGTGAGCTTGTCGCCGATGTTGGCGGTGAGCGGGCGAATCGACTTGATCGTCGGCCCGGAGGTCTTGCTGGTCTTGTGGCTCTTCGCCCACGCGGGTGTGACGGCCAGGGCCGAGGCCGCGAGAGTGAGCAGAGCCAGGAGGGTCCGACGACTCATCGACTCCTGTATCGGAGCTTCCGCGCCGGTACTTGAGCGCGGCATGGACGTTTAGGCCAGCCGGCTCAGATTCTCCGCGTGGATCTCCCTTTGCCGAGCGCTATCGCGCCCTTTTGGAAGGGTTGGACGCTCGTCGCCGCGCTCGAGGACATCGAGGTATCCGAGGTCCTCGTCAAGGAGCCTGAGGGCGGTTTCGCGGCCGTGGACCGAGCCGTGGCCGGGCACCACGGTCTCGGCCGCCTGCACGAGCGGGGCAAGGCGGGCCAGGGTGGCCCGATAGTCGTCCAGCGATCCGCCCGTGGATATCCACGGGATCTCCACGTCCGAGAGGTAGTCGCCCACCACGAGCACGCCGAACGGACGCGCAAGTATCGCCGTGCCGTCGCTCGTGTGGCCGTCGGCCACGTGCAGCTCGAGCTCGATGTTCCCCAGCTCGACGTAGCCCGGCACCGGCAGTGCCTGCAGAGAGCCGAGCGCCAGCGGCGCCTCGCGCGCGACGTAGTTACGCGCGTCCTCGTCCCGCAGCTCGCGCTGCGCCTCGCCGGGTGAGGTGCGAATGCGCTCCATCGTGTGGTCCCCCACCCCGAGCGCGAGGCCGGGGAAGGCGAGCGGCCCGAGCACGTGGTCGTAGTCCGCGTGCGTAGCGAACAGCGCGTTCGGCTCGAAGCCGGCCTGGCGCAGCAGCGCCGGCAGGAGCTCGAGCTCGTCCGGGAAGTACGGCGAGTCGATCAGCAGCGCCTCACCCCCGGCGCGCAGCGCCGTGGCGTTCGTCTGCCAGATCCGGCTCGTCACGACAACGACGTCCGGATGGACGCCGACCGCCCTCATTACGCGACGCCGAGCAGCTTCGCCGCATCGCGGAGCGTCTTCACCTCGGCGTCGGGCTTCTTCTGGTTGGCGTCGAGCACGTCGCCGCGCCGGTTCACCCAGATCACGGGGATCTTCGCCTTGATGCAGGGCTCGATGTCGGTGGAGTAGCCGCTGGCGATGTGGACCCAGCCCTTCTTGCCCTCGATTCGGCGCTGGCACTCCTTGAAGTGCGCCGGGTCGGGCTTGTAGCTGCGCACCTGCTGGGCGGTGACCACAAGGTCGAAGTCCGTGCGGAAGTGGCGCCGCGTGGCGCCGAGCAGCTTGTCGTCGATGTTGGAGAGAATCCCGATCTCGAGCTTCTTGGAGAAACGCTCCAACTGGGCGTTCGTCTCCCGGAACGGGGGCCAGCCCGGAACGCTGTCGGGCAGGAAGCCCGAGCGCGAGGGCTCGAGGTCCCAGCCCATCTCCCGCGCGGAGCGTACAGCCGTGCGCCGCAGCACCTCGGCGTACAGCTCGTAGGAGCCGCGCTGGATCTCCTGCTGGATCGACAGGAACAGAGGGATGACGGCATTGCGATCGACGGTGAAGCCGTCTCGCTGCGCCTCCTTCTGATAGGCCTCGAACGCGCCAGTCTCCCAGTCGATCAGGGTCCCATAGCAGTCGAAGCTCACAAAACGGACGTCTTTCGGTAGCGGCAAAGGTCTCCTAGAAGCAGGGTTTCGATAGGGTGGCCCGCCCGGCCTGGGGCGGCCGGACATTCTAGGAAGTAATGGACCTTCTCGAATATCAGGGAAAGCAGCTGTTCTCGAAGCACGGAGTGCCCGTGCCCGATGGACGGCCCGCGTCGACCGTGGAGGAAGCCGTCGCGGCGGGCGAGGATATGGGCTATCCCGTGGTGGTCAAGGCCCAGGTGCTGATCGGCGGCCGCGGCAAGGCCGGCGGCGTGAAGCTGGCCAAGGACAAGACGGAGCTCGAGGAGCACGCGAACGCGATTCTCGGCATGGACATCCGCGGTTTCACGGTTCACGAGCTCTATATCGAGAAGGCGTCGGACATCGACGAGGAGTACTACGCGGCCATTCTGCTCGACCGCACGGCCAAGAAGCCGATGGCGATGCTCTCGCGCAAGGGCGGCATGGACATCGAGGCGGTGGCAGACGAGGACCCGGACGCGATCGCGATCGTGCACATCGACCCGCTGCTCGGCTTCAGCGACTTCTATGCGCGGCGGCTGGGGTTCGAGGCGCAGATCGCCGACGACGTGATCGCCCCCGTGGGCGCTCTGCTGGGCCGGTTGTACGAGACCTTCGTCGAGGAGGACGCGCTGCTCGTCGAGGTGAATCCGCTGCTGATCACGAAGGACCGCCAGGTGGTCGCGCTGGACTCCAAGGTGACCGTGGACGGCAATGGGCCCTACCGCCATCCCGAGATCGGCGCGATGCGCAACCCGAGCGCCGAGGACCCGCAGGAGCAGATGGCCCACGAGCGCGGGCTCACCTACGTGAAGCTCGACGGCAACATCGGCATCCTCGGCAACGGCGCCGGGCTCGTGATGTCCACGCTCGACGTGGTGGCCCAGGCCGGCGGCATGCCCGCAAACTTCCTCGACGCCGGGGGCGGCTCCAAGGCTGACGCGATCGTGAACGCGGTGGAGGTGATCCTCTCGGACCCGAAGGTCACCGCGGTGCTGTTCAACATCTTCGGCGGGATCACGCGCTGCGACGAAGTGGCCAACGGCCTCGTCACCGCCTTCCGCCAGCTCGACCCGCAGGTGCCGTTCGTGGTGCGGCTCGACGGAACGAACGACGTCGAGGGCCGCCAGATACTCGCGGATGCCGATCTTCCGAACGTGTTCGTCGAGGAGACGATGCTTGGTGCCGCGGCGAAGGTAGTGGAGCTGGCAGGGACCGCGTGAGCATCCTCGTTGGCAACGAGACGAAGCTGGTCGTGTCGGGGTTGACCGGCCGCGAGGGCAGCTTCCACGGGCTGAACAACCGCCGCTACGGCACGGACGTGGTGGCCGGCATGACCCCCGGCAAGGGTGGCACGGACGTGGAGGGCATCCCGATCTTCAACACGGTGCACGACGCCGTGGAGCAGACCGGCGCCAACACGAGCATGATCTTCGTGCCGCCGCGCTTCGCGGCCGACTCGATCCTCGAGGCCGCCGACGCCGGCATCGAGCTGATCATCTGCATCACCGAGGGCATCCCCGTGCACGACATGCTGCGCGTGTACACGCACCTCAAGCGCACGGGCGCCAGCAGGCTGATCGGGCCGAACTGCCCCGGCGTGCTCTCGCCCGGCAAGGCCAACGTGGGGATCATCCCGGCGCACTTCTTCTCCGAGGGCAACGTAGGCGTGGTGTCGCGCTCCGGCACGCTCACCTACCAGATCGGCAAGGAGCTGGCCGAGCGCGGCCTGGGCAACTCGTCGATCGTGGGCATTGGCGGCGACCCGATCGCGGGATCGAGCTTCATCGACATCGTGGCGAGGTTCGAGGAGGACCCGGAAACCGAGCTGATCGTGATGTGCGGCGAGATCGGCGGCGAGGAGGAGGAGCGCACCGCCGACTACATCGCCGAGCACGTGACCAAGCCGGTGATCGGCTACATCGCGGGCTTCACGGCACCGCCCGGCAAGACGATGGGCCACGCGGGCGCGATCGTGTCGGGCTCGAAGGGCACGGCGGCGGCGAAGGCCGAGGCACTCGAGGCAAGGGGCGTGCGCGTGGGCCGCACTCCCACCGAGGTGGCCGAGATCGCCGCCGAGACGGTGCGCACGGCCGTCTAGCCAAGCGCTCGCGTATCTTCCGTAGCGATGACTGAGCAGAAGCTGATCTCGTTCGCGCGCGGCGCACCCTCGCTCGACATCATCGCGGCCGAGGAGCTCGCCGATTGCGCGGCGCGCGCCCTGCGAGCCGATCCGGGCGGCGCCTTCGCCTACGGCACGGCCGTGGGCTACCCGCCGCTCCGCGAGTGGATCGCCGAGCGCCAGAGTGTCGGCGTCGGGCAGGTGGTGACCACCAACGGCTCGATGCAGGCCGACGCGTTCCTGTTCGAGCTGATGGTGGCGCCGGGCGACGTCGTGATCGTCGAGGCGCCTACGTACGACCGCACGTTGCTCACCCTTCAGAAGCTCACCGACGAGGTGTTGCCGATCCCGCTCGAGGCCGACGGGATAGACGTCGGTGCGCTCGAGGTGGTGCTGGAGCAGGGCGTGCGGCCAAAGCTCGCCCACATCATTCCCAACTTCCAGAACCCGGCCGGCTACACGCTCTCGCTCGACAAGCGCCGGCGGCTGCTCGAGCTGGCCGAGCAATACGACTTCGTGATCTTCGAGGACGACCCGTACGTGGAGCTGCGGTTCGAGGGCGAGCGGCTGCCCACGATGCTGTCGATGGATCGCGCCGACAAGGTGGTCTACGCGTCTTCCTTCTCTAAGACGGTCTGCCCCGGCATCCGCGTGGGCTACCTGGTGGGACCGGAGCCGGTGATCGCCGGGATCGTGAAGCTCGGCACCGAGACCTACATCTCGCCGAGCATGGTGTCGCAGGCCATCGTCAACGAGTTCTGCCGCTCGGGAGCCATCGAGCAGTCGATCGAGACCGTTAAGAACGCCCTGCGGGAGCGGCGTGATGCATTGTGCGAAGCGCTGGAGCGCGAGCTGCCCGAGGCGCGCTTCGTGCCACCGGACGGTGGCTACTTCCTCTGGGTGGAGCTGCCCGAGGATGCGGACGTGGACGTGCTGTTCGAGAACGCCCGCGACCGAGGCGTGGTGTTCGTGAAGGGCAGCGACTTCCTCAAGGAAGGCGGCCAGAACGCCCTTCGCCTGGCCTTCTCGGGCGTGCAGCCGGCGGAGATCGACGAGGGTGTGACCCGCCTGGCCGAGGCGTACAAGAGCCTCGCCGGCGCCGCCGCGTGACCGAAGCGCCGCGGCTCGAGCTGCTGCGGCCTCGAGATCTCGGCGGGCTGTTCGGCGACAGCTTCAACGCCTACATGCGGCACTTCCCGGCGTTCCTGGCGATCGGGGCGGCGGTGGTGGTTCCGGTCGAGCTGATCGTGTCCGGCATCGGTCTCGGGCAGCTGACCAGCGACTACTCGAGCAGCGTCAGGACGGGCGAGCAGCTGATCAACGTTGCGGAGCTCTACCTCGTGATCGCGCCGCTCGTGACCGCGATGGTCGTTCACGCGCTGCTCGCGGTCGCCGACGGCCAGCGACCGAGGCCGGGCGCGGCAATCGTCAGCGGACTCGAGGCGTTCCGGCCCGTGTTCGCCGCGGTGCTGATCGCCGCCGCCGGCGTGATTCTCGGCCTGTTCCTGCTGATC
>JBKPDA010000310.1:0-10115 GCA_046727635.1 Actinomycetota bacterium
GCGTCCCAGAGCGAGCGGTCCTGGTCCTCGAGCAGGACGAGGTCGCCGTCCTGGAAGCGCGCCTCGCGACGGGCGTCGAGCAGCAGCATCATCGCCAGCAGGCCCTGCACCTCCGGCTCGTCGGGCATCAACTCGGCGAGCGCCCGGCCCAGCCGGATGGCCTCGTTTGCGAGATCGCCGCGTCCGCCGTAGCCCTCGTTGAAGATCAGGTACACCACCGCGAGCACGGCGGTCAGCCGGTCCGGCAGCAGGTGATCGGGCGGCACCCGGAACGGCACCCCCGCCGCCTTGATCTTGCGCTTCGCCCGCACCAGCCGCTGGGCCATCGTGGCCTCGGGCACCAGGAACGCGAGCGCGATCTCCGTGGTGGTGAGGCCGCCGAGCGTGCGCAGGGTTAGCGCCACCTGCAGCTCCGTGGCAAGCGCCGGATGGCAGCAGGTGAAGATGAGCTCGAGCCGCTCATCGGGAATCGCTGTGTCGTCCATCGTGACCTCCACCGCCTCAGCTACCTCGAGCAGCAACGTCTTCTCGGCCAGCGTGCGATCGCGTCGAATGCGGTCGACGGCGCGGTTGCGTGCCGTCGTGAGCAGCCAGGCGCGCGGATTGCTGGGGGTGCCGTCGCGCGGCCAGCGCTCGGCGGCGATCGCAAAGGCCTCCTGCGCGGCTTCCTCGGCGAGGTCGAAGTCGCCGAGGAAGCCGATCAGCGCAGCGAGAACGCGACCCCACTGCTCGCGGAAGACCTGTTCGAGGGTGGTCGTCACCCCACGAGTGGGCGGATCTCGATCGCACCGCCCATGCTGGCGGCCGGGATGCTGGCGGCCAGCTCGATCGCCGCGTCGAGGTCGTCTGCCTCGAAGAACAGGTAGCCGCCCACCGCTTCCTTCAGCTCGACGAACGGGCCGTCGGTGGTCAGCGTCTTGCCGTCCTCCACCCGGACGGTGGTCGCCGTCTCCGGCTCGCCCATGAAAGCGCCCGGAGTGACGTTCGGGTGCTCGTTGATCTTCTGGTAGGCGGCGTAGACGGCCTTCTGCTCGTCCTCGGAGAGCCGCCCCCACGCCTCGGGGTCCCGCGGGGTCGGGGTGGTGCCCTGATGGATCAGCAGCATGTACTTCATGGCTTCCTCCTTGTTGGGGATGGTCGCCTATGAGACGAACGGGAAGCGGCGAAATCGACAGCTGCGTGTCCTGAGTCGGAAATTCGGTTTCAGCTTCCCGAGCGACTGGGCGCGGCTGACGGTTGACGCGACCGGAGTCGGACTTGTAGTCCGGCGAGGGAGCGGCGACCGTCAGACGTGTCCAAGCGCCGGGAAGGTGCGCACGAATTTGCGAGTTAGGGCACTAAATCGGTTTGCCAAGCTCCCAGTGGTGGCCGAAGGGGTCCGCCACCCGGCCGACCCGCCAGCCGTGGCCCTCGTAGACCTCGTTGACCACGGTCGCCCCCGCGGCAACGGCCTGCGCGAACGCGGCGTCCGGGTCGTCCACCGTGAGGATCATCCGGATCGGGCCCCCGCCCTGACTGTCGGGATCGTCCTGGATCCAGAAGTCCGCCTCGCCCACGAACAACTGGGCCACGGCCAATCGGCCGTCGGGGTACTCAGCCGTGTGACCCTCCACCGCACCGAACGCCGCCTTGTACCACTCGAGCGCACGGCCACCGTCCGGCACCTCGATCCAGGGGGCGATCTTCGGCATCAGTAGCGGTAGGAGCTCTCCTCGCGGTGGCGCTCAAGCGCCAGCTCGAGTATCCGATCCACGAGCTCGGGGAACGGCACGCCCGAGACCTCGAACATCTTGGGGAAGCCGCTGGTCTCGGTGAAGCCTGGAATGGTGTTGAGCTCGTTCACGAGCACGCGCTCGCCGTCCTCCACGAAGAAGTCCACGCGCGCGAACCCCGCACAGCCCACGGCGGTGTACACCTGGCCGGCCAGCTCGCGCACCCGCTCGATCACGTCCGCCTCCAGCCGCGGCGGCATCACCAGCTCCATGCCGCCGGGCGTGTACTTTGCCTCGTAGTCGTACCAGTCCGCGTGCGCCTCGATCTCGCCCGGCTGGGAGACGATCGGCTCGCGGTTGCCGATCACCGCGCACTCCACCTCCATGCCCGCCGACATGCGCTCCACGAGCGCCACCGGGTCGTGCTCGAACGACACGGCCAGCGCGCCCGGCAGCTCATCGGCCGTCGACACCTTCGAGATCCCCACCGACGATCCCAGTCGCGCCGGCTTCACGAACAGGGGCAGCCCGAGCCGCTCCACCACCCCGTCGGGGTCCGCGCCCTGCCGCATCGGCGCGTACTCCACCTGCGGCAGGCCGCGCGTGGCCATCAGCTCCTTGAACAGCGCTTTGTCCATGCAGAGCGCCGAGCAGAGCACGTCCGCGCCCGTGTACGGCACGCCGATCGTCTCGAGCAGCCCCTGCACGGTGCCGTCCTCGCCGAACGGCCCGTGCAACACCGGGAACACCACGTCGGCGCCAAGCAGGCCTGTGCCCGGCGACAGCGTTACGGTCTCGCCCTCGCAGCTCCAGTGACCGTCGCGTGCGATCTCAACGGTGAGCACCTCGTGGCCCGCCTGCTCGAGCCCGTCGCGCACAGATGCCGCCGACCGAAGCGACACCTCGTGCTCGCTGGAGCGCCCACCGGCCAGGACAGCTACTCGCATCTACGGGGTGCCCGGTGTGGTCGTCGTGGTCTGCTGGAAATGGCCGATGTAGATCACCACGGTGCGCCCCTTCTTCAGCTGCGTGCCGGCGGCGGGCCGCTGGTGCACCACGATGCCGTCCTGCGCCTGGTCGCTCACGTTCTTCGACTTGACCTGCACCTGTAGCCCGGCCGCCTGGATCTGCGACGTGGCCTCGGCCTGGGTGAGCCCCGTCACGTCGGGCGCGTTCGCCACGTTCGGGCCCTTCGAGATCGTCAGGGTCACGTCGGCGTCCCTGTCCACCTCGGTGCCGCCGACGGGCGACTGCGAGATCACGTCGCCCTCCTTCACGGTGTCGGAGAACTGCAGCACGTCGGTGGGCTTGAGGCCGGCCTGCAGGAGCGCGGAGTGCGCGGTGGCCTTGTCCTCGCCCACCACGGACGGGACCTTCACCTGCACCGGTCCGCTGCTCACAACGATCCGCACGCGGGAGCCCTTCTGCACGACCTCGCCCTCCGGCGGGTCGGACGAGATCACCTGGCCCTTCGGCACGGTGTCGGACGACTGGGACGTCGAATCGACGAACAGCCCGGCGGTGGTCAGCGCCTTCGAGGCGCGTTGCAGGC
Source organism: Actinomycetota bacterium (assembly GCA_046727635.1). Classification (GTDB taxonomy): domain Bacteria; phylum Actinomycetota; class Thermoleophilia; order Solirubrobacterales; family Thermoleophilaceae; genus JAICJR01. The sequence continues at coordinate 3,265 of JBKPDA010000310.1, forward strand.
TCAGCCCCTCCACCGGCGGCACCGGCGTGGTGCCCGGTCCCTCGGAGACGGTGAGCGTGACCGTCGAGTTCTTGTCCACCTTCGTGCCCGCCTCCGGGGTTTGCGCGATCACGGCACCTACCGCCTCCGCGCTCTCGCTGCGCTTGATGCTCACGTTGAAGCCGCGCCGGTCGAGATCGAGCGTGGCGGGGGTCTCCTGCTTGCCCACCTCGTTCGGCACCGCCACGCGCGCGTTCTGCACGAGCTCGTAGATGCCCACGCCCGCGCCCGCGAGCAGCACCGCCATGAGCGCCACCCAGGGCCAGCGGCGCGGCCCGCGCGTCCGCACGGGGGGCAGCGGCGCCGGCGGCGGCGCCTGAACGAAGGTGCCGGGCGCCCACGCGGCTGTGTCCTGACCGCCGTTGGTGCCCGAGGCGATCGCGGCCTTCGCGCTCTCCAGGGTGGCGATGAACTCATCGGCGCTTGCGTAGCGGTCGGACGGGCTCTTGTTGAGCGCCTTCATGACGGCGGCCTCGAGCGCCGGGTTGATGTCCGGGCGCACGAGCGCCAGCCGCGGCGGCGGCTCGCTGAGGTGCTTGAGGGCGATCGACACCGCGCTGTCGCCCTCGAACGGCACCCGCCCGCCCAGCATCTCGTAGAGGATCACGCCGATCGAGTAGAGGTCCGACGCCGCCGAGACCGCATGGCCCTGGGCCTGCTCGGGCGACAGGTACTGCGCGGTGCCCATGATCGAGCCGGTCTCGGTCATCTCCGATGCGCCGGCGCGCGCGATGCCGAAGTCCGTGACCTTCACGTTGTCCTGCGCGCCCACCATCACGTTGTGCGGCTTGAAGTCGCGGTGGATCACGCCGCGCTTGTGGGCGAAGCCCGCCGCGCGCAGGATCTGGATGCCGAGATCGATCGCGCGCTCCTGGCCTAGCGGGGCCTCGCTCTTGATCACGTCCTTGAGCGTGCGCCCGGCCAGCAGCTCCATCGCGATGTAGTAGGTGCTGTCGTGGCTGCCGCGATCGAACACGTTCACCACGTTCGGGTGCTGGAGCCCGGCGGCCGCCGAGGCCTCGCGCCTGAAGCGCTCCACGAACTCCTGGTCCTGGGCGAAGCGGCGGTGCAGCACCTTCAGCGCCACCTGGCGCCCGAGGTGCGTGTCCTCGGCGCAGTACACATCCGCCATCCCCCCTGAGCCGATCCGGTTCAAGATCCGGTAGCGGCCGTCGACCAGGGTGTTGTCGGCTACCTCGGTCATCGATGCTCGTTCAGGAGAACCTGCATCACCTGCTTGGCGATCGGGGCCGCCACCGTCCCGCCCTCGCCCTGCGTCCTCTCGACCGTGACCGCGATCGCCACCTTCGGGTTCGGGATCGGGCCGAAGGCGATGAACCAGGCCTGGTTGGAGGTGCCGTTCGCCACCTCCGCGGTGCCGGTCTTGCCCGCGATCGTCACACCCGGGATCTGGGCAGCGGTGCCGGTGCCGGATTTCACGACGCCCTCCATCATCGCCGTGACCTTGGCGGCGGTGTCCGGCTTCATCACCTGGCGCACCTCGGCTGGCTTCACCGTCTCGCGCACGCGCCCGTCCGGGGCCACGACCTTGTCCACGAGCTGCGCCTTCATCAGCTTGCCACCGTCGGCGACGGCGGCGGCAACCAGCGCCATCTGCAGCGGCGTGACCGTCAGCCGCTCCTGGCCGATGGCCACGCGGCCAATGTCGATGTCGTCGTTCGGGCCGAGCAGCCGGCCCCCCTTGCCTCGCACACCGCTTGCGCTGAGCTCCTGCGAGGGGAGCTCGATCGGCGGCTTCTTGTCGAAGCCGAAGCGGTTCATGTATTCGAACATGGTGTCGTTGCCGAGCTTCTCGCCAACTTCGCCATAGACGGTGTTGACCGACTTCGCGAGCGCCTCGGTGAGCGTGAGCGGGCCATAGCTGCCACTGCCTTCGGTGCAGCAGTTACTTAGCGTTACTCCGCCGATCACCTTTGGTGACTTGCCGGACACGATCGAGTCCGGCGTGTAGCGGCCGCTGTCGATCGCGGCCACCGCCGTGAGCACCTTCATGGTGGAGCCGGGCGGGTAAGCGCCCTGGGTAGCGCGGCTGAGCAGCGACTGGTTGGCGGGCAGCGGGCCCTTCGGGATGTCGTTCGGGTTGTAGCTGGGCGTGTTCGCGAGCACGCGCACCTTGCCAGTGGTGGGATCGAGCGCCACCACCGATCCCGCGCGGCCGGCGAGCCCGGCGAGGGCCGCCCGCTGCGCCGCCGGGTCGAGCGTGGTGTGCAGGTCGTCGCCCTCCTGCTTCTTGCCCGTCAGCTCGTCGACGATCGAGGTGAACTCGTTGTGGCGGCCGGCGAGGTTGTCGTTCTCCTCGCGCTCGAGTCCCGCGCTGCCGTTCGTGATGAACGAGTAGCCGACCGCGTGGGCGAACAGGTCGTTGGTCGGATAGGTGCGCACGTAGCGCAGCGTGGAGCCGCGGCCGAGGCGGACGTCGCGGGCGAGGATCGTGCCGTCGTCGGCGTAGATGTAGCCGCGCGGGACGCGCTGCTCCTCGAGCAGCGGCCGCCGGTTGGCGGTCTGGTGCTGGAGGCTCTTCGCCTCGAAGATCGTCCATCGCGACGTGAACACCACGAGCAGCGCGAACAGGACGAGCACGAGCCCGAACAGGTGCGCGATCTGGCGGTTCAAACCACTCCCCCGCGCTCGGCGGGCGCCCTTCGGGCGGCGTCGGACAGGATCAAGAGCAGCGCCAGCACCACGAAGTTCGCCAGGATCGAGCTGCCGCCGTAGGAGATGAACGGAAGCGTGACGCCGGTGAGCGGGATCACGCGCGTGACGCCGCCCACGATCACGAACACCTGCAGCGCCACCACCGCCGACAGGCCGGCGGCCAGCAGCTTGGAGAAGCCGTCGTGCGACACGAGCGCGGTCTTGAAGCCGCGCTGCACAAACAGCAGGTAGATCAGGATCACCCCGGCGGCGCCGAACAGGCCGAGCTCGTTCGTGATCACCGCATAGATCAGGTCGGTCTTGGCGGCGGGCAGGATCGTGACCGTCTGACCGTGCGGGCCGGTGACCTGCAGGAGCGACTGGCCGAGGCCGGTGCCGAAGAGCCCGCCGTCCGCCTGCGCGAACAGCCCCTGCGCGATCTGGTACGCGCGGTCGTTCACGAGGTCGGGCCGGAACGGGTGCAGCCAGATCGTCACGCGGTCGTGCACGTGCTGCACGTGGTTGGCGAAGAACACCGCGCCGCCGGCGAACATGCCGAAGCCGGCGATCACCAGCGAGATGCGCGCCGTGGCCACGTAGAGGATCGCGAGAAAGGCGCCGAAGAACATCAGCGAGCTGCCGAGGTCCCGGATCAGGATCAGCATCAGCATCGCCAGGCCCCAGACCAGGAGCAGCGGGCCGAAGTGCTTCAGGCTGATGCGCGGCACCCGGCCGCGGACGAGCACGTCGCGCGTCTCGCGCAGGTAGCTCGCGAGGAAGATGACGATGCCGATCTTCGCGAACTCGGCGGGCTGGAACTGGAGCGAACCGAGGTGGATCGCGAGGTAGGCGCCGTTCGAGTTCACGCCGATGCTCGGCACGCGCGGCAGGAGCAGCAGCCCGATGCTCACCGCGGCGATCGTGTAGCGGTAGCGCTCCAGCGTCCGGTAGTCCCGCAGGAAGACGATCGTCGCGCAGAACAGGATCAGCCCGAACACGAACCACTCCGCCTGCTGGCGCGCGAACTTCGGGTCGATCCGGTAGATCATCACCAGACCGAACGCCGCCAAGAGCGCCGCCAGCGGGAACATGTACGGGTCGGCGTTGGGCAGCCGCGCGCGGATGAAGATGTGCGCGAACAGGCAGCAGCCGAGGAAGAAGGCGCCGTAGGTCACCGTCACTGTGCCCGTCTGCGACGAGCGCGTGATCAGCACGGCCGTGAACCCGGCGGTGACGATCAGCGTGACCGGCACGAGGCCGAACAGCTCCCGTGAGCGTGCCGACATCCGCTAGCCCTGCTGTGCCCGCTCGAGCGAGCGCACGAGGTCGATGGCGTCGCCGCGGGCCCGCAGCTGGTTGTTCAACACGTGCTGGCGCTGCCGCGTGGGCAGCGACTGGGCCGGCACCGTGCTCTCGTACTTCGTGTTGTAGAGCTTGATGCCCAGCGGCAGCTCGTACGGCACGCCGCGGTAGAGCGTGATCAGCCCCGCGTCGTCGGTGCCCAGGAAGTAGAACTGGCGCGTGGCCTCATAGAGGCCCACCACCGCGGCCACCACGATGATCAGCGACACGATCCCGGCCAGCACGAACTTCGAGCGGCGCTTGCGCTCGCGAGGAGTCGGCGCCGGCTTCTCCGGCGGCGCGGGCGGCCGCTCGGGCGCCGGGCGCATGACGGTGGCCGTTGCGGGCTGGCTCACGGGCGCCTGAGCGCGCTCCTCGGCGGCCTCGGCCGCGCCCAGCACCACGGTCTCCCCGCCCCCGGGCATCTCTCCCACGACCGTCGTGGCCCCGGAAGGAGTGTCCTCGGAGCCGCTCAGTGTGTCGGACTCGGCGTCGGTGCCGGCCTTCACCTCCTCGCTCAGCTTGAACAGCAGCACGGTGATGTTGTCCTTGCCGCCGCGCGCGTTGGCATCGTCGACCAGTTCCTTCGCCGCGTGCTCAAGAGACGAGCGCGCTCGCAGGATCTCCGCCACGCGCTCCTCGGGCACCATGCCGGTGAGCCCGTCCGAGCAGATCAGGTACACGTCCCCGTCCCTGGCCGGGTAGGTGCAGGTCTCCACCTCCACGTCGGGCTCGGGGCCAAGCGCGCGAGTGATGATCGAGCGGCGCGGATCGGACTCGGCGTCCTCGGGCGAGAGCTTGCCCATCCGCATCAGCTCCTCCACCAGCGAGTGGTCCTGCGTGAGCCGCTCGAGCTCGTCGTCGCGGAAGCGGTAGGCCCGGCTGTCGCCCACGTGTCCGAGCGACACCTCCTGATCGCTGACAAGCGCTGCCGTCAACGTCGTGCCCATCCCGGCGCGCGACTCGTCCGACTGCGCGAGCTCGTAGATCTTGCGGTTGGCCGAGCGCACGATCGCGGCCAGCCGCTCCTCGGGGCTGCCGGTGGTGTCCGCCTGCTCGGCGAACTCGTCCACCGCGATCTGCGAGGCCACCTCGCCCGCGCGTGCACCGCCCATTCCATCGGCAACGGCGAACAAGGGCGGGGACTCGAAGTAGCGGTCCTCGTTCGTATGCCGCTGGCGCCCCACGTCCGTGAGGCCTGCTTCCTCGACGATTCGCAGAGTCACGGCCTACTCCCGGTAGCGGTACTCGGTGTCGCCGATCCTGATGGTGTCGGCCATCTTCAGCTGCTCCGCCCGGCGCACCTGCCTCCCGTTGAGGTAGGTGCCGTTGGTGGACCCTACGTCCTCGATATACATGAAGTCACCCCGCGGAAAGATCCGCGCGTGGGCCGAGGAGGCGAACGGGTCGTCCACCTCGATGTCCGCGGCCGCCGACCGCCCCAGCGTGGCCCCGCCGTTGCCCAGGTCGAAGGTCGCGCCCGGCTCGTGTCCCATCGCCGCCACCACCTCCAGCTGCGGCTGCACACCGGCGCGCAGGTCGGGCCCGGAACGCACGCGCGTGCGTCGCGCCGGCGCTCCTTCGGTCACCACGCCGGCGTCGTCGTGGGTGGCGAGGTCACGCGCCGAGCTGCGCGCCACCCAGAGCAGGAACAGGTAGAGCACGATCAGAAAGGCGAACTTGAGCGCGACTGCGACCGGATCGTCGGTCATGTCTCTACTCCTGCTCGAAGGAGAGCCGCGAGAGGCCGAGCATGATCTCGTCCCCCGGCTTCAGCACGGCGTGCTCCACGCGCCTGCCGTTCACCTTCACCCCGTTCGTGGACCCGAGATCGGCGACGATCCAGGTGCCCTCCTGGCGCCGCACCTCGGCGTGACGACGCGACACGTTCGGGTCGTCCAAGACCAGGTCGCACTCCCGACTTCTACCCAGCAGTACGCGGCTTCCAGTCAGCACGGTCCGGCGGCCTTCGCCCACCAGCATGGCTCGCCCGCTCGACGGCGGCTCCACCAGCTTGCGCGCCTCGCGGTCCGGCGAATAGACCATCGTGTGCCCGTAGTCCGCCGGCTGCGGCTCGTGCTCGCCCGCCTCCTCGTCCGGCGGCTGGATCAGATGGGCCTGGATGCCGAACTCGCCCACTCCGAGGCGCTCGTCGGTGCGGAACTCCACCGTCGGGCGCGTGACCAGCGCCAGGCCTGCCCCCCGCGCGTGCTCCAGCAGGTAGTCCGACAGCTCCTTCTTGAGCGCGCCCTCGTAGCTCGTGAACTGCTCGCGGTCGGTCGGCGACAGGAAGACCACGTACTCGTTCGGCACGTACGTGCGCGAGATCGAGACCACCTGGTTCTCCTCCATCTCCTTTGCCAGCTTGCGCGCGAGCTCCACCGGCTGCACGCGCGTTCTGAAGGCGCGGCTGAACGCGCCTTCCACGAAGGCCTCGAGCTTTGCCTCGAGGTTGCGAAGCACGCTCATCGAGCGTCCATCCTAGGGAACATTCGGCAGTGCTCGGGGTGGTGCGCTGGCCTTAACACGGCCTCCCACGGCGGCCACGGCGAGCGCCAGCAGCGCGCCTGACATCGCTCCCCTGGCGGTGCTCAGCTGCGCCTGGCCGTCCATCAGCCGGTCCATGCCGGACAGCGCCGTAACGAGCCCGACGGCCCAGGCTCCGCCGAGGATCAGCTCGAGCCCGATGCTGCGTCCCCGGACCAGCAGCGGCAGGACCGCGGCGAACGCGCCAAACACAACCGCGCTCAGCAGAACCGGCGAGCTGAGAGTTGGCACGATCGCGTGCGTGACCGCGTGCGGGAGCGAGTCCTGCC
>JBKPDA010000311.1:0-11524 GCA_046727635.1 Actinomycetota bacterium
GGTGCTCGAGACCTCGGACGGTCGGCTCGTCGTCGTGGGCCAGCCGGAGGCGCCCGCGATCCACTCGGAGCGCCATGCTCACTGACCTCTTCAGCTACCACTTCATGGTCAACGCGCTGCTCGCCGGCACGCTCGTGGCGACCATCGCCTCGCTGATCGGCTGGTTCATGGTGGTGCGGCGGCAGACGTTCGCGGGACACACGCTGTCGCTGGTCGCCTTCCCGGGAGCCGCGGCCGCGGCGCTCGCGGGTGCGCCCGCGTTCGTGGGCTACTTCGGCGCCTGCGTGTTGGGGGCGCTCGTGCTCTCGCGCGCCTCCGCCGGGGCGGTGCGCAGCATCAGCGAGGAATCGGCCGCCATCGGGTCGGTGCAGGCGGTGGCGCTCGGCTGCGGCTTCCTGTTCGTCAGCCTTTACCACGGGGTGCTGAACAGCCTCGACTCGCTCTTGTTCGGCACCTTCCTCGGGATCACGGACAACCAGGTGCTGCTGCTCGCCGGCGCCACGGGACTGGTGCTGGTGGCGCTCACCACGATCGGCCGGCCGCTCTTCTTCGCCTCGGTGGACGCCGACGTGGCGCGCGCGAGCGGCGTGCCCGTGGCCGCACTTGCCACCGGCTTCCTGCTGCTGCTCGGCCTGGCGGTGGCGGCCACGAGTCAGATCACCGGTGCCCTGCTCGTGTTCGCGCTGCTGGTCACGCCGCCCGCCACCGCGCAGCTGATCACCCAGCGGCCGCTGCCCAGCCTGCTGCTGTCGCTCGGGTTGGCGCTTGTGGTCACCTGGGTGGGCCTCGGCATCGCCTACTACTCGATCTACCCGGTGGGCTTCTGGGTCACGTCGCTCTCGTTCGCCCTCTTTGTGATCGCGCGCGCCTGGCGCGGGCTGATGGACCGCCGCTGATGCTCGCTCACGAGTTCATGCGCAACGCCTACCTGGCCGGCACGTTCATCGCGCTCGCGTGCGGGCTGGTGGGCTACTTCCTGGTGCTGCGCTCGCAGGTGTTCGCGGGCGATGCGCTCAGCCACGTGGCGTTCACCGGCGCCGTGGCGGCGGCTGCCGCGGGCGTGGACCTGCGCCTGGGCCTGTTCGCTGCCACGGTGGTCGTGGCGATCGGCATGGGAGCGGCCGGCGATCATGCCCGCGCGGACGACGCCGTGATCGGCTCGGTGTTCGCCTGGGTGCTCGGGCTCGGGGTGCTGTTCCTGTCGATCTTCACGTCGTCGTCGAGCGGCAGCGGCAACGGCAGCGCGGGGGTGCGGGTGCTGTTCGGATCGATCTTCGGCCTGAGCGCCGGCGATGCGCGGCTGGCGGCGGTGATCGGTGTCGGCGCCGCCCTTGGGTTGGTGGCGATCGCGCGACCGTTGCTGTTTTCGTCGGTCGATCCAGGCGTGGCCGAGGGTGGGGGAGTGCCGGTGCGTTTGCTTGGCTTGGGCTTCCTGGCGTTGCTCGGCGTGGTGGCCGGCGAGGGAACGCAGGCCGTGGGCGCGCTGCTGCTGCTCGGGCTGCTGGCGGCGCCCGCGGGAGCCGCCTACCGCCTGTGCTCGAACCCGTACGCCGGTCTTGCCCTTTCGGGCGCGCTCGCCGTGGGATCCACCTGGGCGGGACTCGCGCTCAGCTACGCGATCCACCGCCTGCCACCCAGCTCGGCGATCGTGTTCGTGGCCGCCGCTGCCTACATAGCCGCCCTCCTGTTCAGCCGGAGGCCGACCCTAGAATCGGTGGCATGACAGGGGCGTCGAAGAAGAGCTGGAGCGAGAACGCGGCGGCGCAGCTGGCGGCCGCGGGCTACCGGCGCGGCGCGGCCCGAAACGCCGTGCTCGAGCTGCTCGACAGCGAGCGCTGCGCGCTGTCGGCGTTCGACATCGAGGACGCGCTGCGCGAGGGCGACCGCAGCGTGGCGCGCGCCAGCATCTACCGCATCCTCGACCAGCTCGAGCGCCTCCAGCTCGTGCAGCGCGTGGACACCGGCCAGGGCGTGCTGCGCTACGAGGCGTCGCGCGGCGAGCACGGCCATCATCACCACCTCGTCTGCACCCAGTGCGGCCGCCTGGTGCCGTTCGCGGACGAGGAGCTGGAGCAGACGATCGACTCGCTCAGCCGCCGAGTGCCGTTCGAGGTCTCAGACCACGAGATCGTGCTGCACGGCGCGTGCGACAGCTGCGCGCGCTAGAGCCCAGCGGGGTGCCGCGCCACGAAGCCGTGCAGTGAGCGCGGCAGGGCGCGCCAGCGGGGGCCCGAGGGGGTGCCGCTCGTGTCGAGCCGCAGGCCGCCCACAACCATGAAGGCGTGACTCTTGTTCGCGTAGATCGTGATCCAGGCGCCGCGGCCGCGCTCGCCCCAGTGCTTGAAGCCGGTGGAGTCGAGCGGGAAGTCGAGCAGGCCGGCTCCGTGGAGCACGTAGCTGACCGCGCCCGAGCAGTCGTAGGCGGAATCGTGGAAGCTCTGGTGCCCGCCGCCCCAGCGGTAGCGCTTGTGCTGCAGGCGGTTGCCCGCAGCCACCGCGGCCTGCACCGTCGCGGGAGCACCCGCGGGCGCCGTGGCCACGAACCCGCTGAGCGCCACGCTTCCGGTCGCGACCGGCGCTGAGCCGCTCGGCGTCGTGCCCTGGTTCGGACCCGGCTTTGCGCCGCCGGTACCGGGTGTGGCGCCGCCGCTCGTGCCCGGCACCGTGCCGCCGTTCGAGGCGAGCGCGACCCCGGGCACCAGGGCGAGAACGGACACGGCTAGCAGTGTGCGGAGGAGGGCTCGCACACATTTGTTGTCGCCCAGGCGCGGGGCGGCGCTTACAGCTGCAACGCCTGCTGCAGCGCCGCTCCGAGCTGGGTGGTGGGGCTAAATGCCTAGCTGGGCTGCGGCATCGCGCCCGCCGCACGCTCGAGGGCGGCGATCGCGTTGCCCATCGTGGCGTCGATATCGGAGAGCGCCGCGGTCTGGTAGTCGGAGATCATGAACCCGGGCGAGCGGACGAGCAGCTCACTGAGCGCCTCGTGCGAATCCACGTTCACGACGCCGCAGCCGCCGCCGGTCGGGAAACCGTAGGCGAACTCGATCGTGCCGTCCTGCATGCGGTCGTGCAGCCAATCGCGCTGCGCTGAGAGCATGCCGGCAACGGCCCCGGGAGGTATTGGAGCGTCGCGTCGTGGCGTGACGGTGACCAGGAACTTCATTCGCGAACCTCCTCGCGAGGGAATAAGGGCCGCCGCCGATTGTCTCCGCTCATGCGTCCCGGATCAAGGCAAGGAGAACCCGACGCGGTGTCCGACCACGCGCCCGGAGGGCAGCCGGATGAACGTAGCCGACGCGTTGTTGCCCTCGTGCGACTCGTCGATCCGGTTATAGGGATCCGCTACCTGCACGTAGGCGAAGCGGCCGCGCAGCCCGGTGACGTCGATGTACTGCTCCGGATACTCCGTCGGGTAGACGTCGGACCAGCCCACCGAGGTGCCGAGAATCACCCGTCGCTGCCGCGGATTCTGGCTGCACGCCGGGTACACGGCGCGGGCGGGCGATCGGCCGGATGAGCGGGTGTGCTGCAGGTCGCGGAAGCAGTAGAAGAGCTTCGGGCCGGCCTTCACGAAGCTGAGCAGCTTGTTGTGGCTGTCCACCCGCCAGAGGCCGAAGCGCGCGGCGTCCCGGAACTTCCAGTAGCTCGCGGCGCCCAGGTTGCCGTAGCCGGAGCGGTTGCCCGACACGTACTTGAACCCCAGGCGCGCGCCCGTGAAGAAGAGCGAGTGGCCGCCGCCGCGGCGGTCGATGGCCTGCGCGGCGACCATCGTGTGCTTGCCGGAGCGCCGCCCGTGGATCTCGAGCGGGCCCGTGCCGTGGTTGTTCACCGAGCTGCGCGCGCGCAGCAGCGTGCGCCCGTAGTGGGAGCGGTCGAGCACGAGGTTGCTGGGGGCGGACATCACCAGGTCCGGGCAGCGCAGCTGGAGCGAGCGGTTCGCGCACGGATTCCCGGGCGGCGCGGTGGCGCTCCCGGCGGCAGCCGGAAGTGCGAGCAGGAAGCCGATGACGGCCGCGGCGAAGCCGCGCGCGAGGGTCATCGGCGCGATGTTAGGGGCGTAGTCAGAAGCCGTCGGAAGCTTTGGCGCGCTGGGCCTCGAGCCCCGCGGAGCGGAGGGCCTCGACGATCTCCCGGTTCGGCGCGCCCTTGACGAGATAGCCGCTGGCGCCGGCGGCCAGCATCGCCGCGAGCGAGCTGGGATCGTCGTAGGCGGAGAAGGCGATCACGCGCGCGTCCGGGCAGCGCTCGCCGATCCCGGCGGCGGCCTGCGGTCCGCCTCCGCGCGGCATGCGCACGTCCACGAGCGCCACGTCGGGCTGCACCTCCGCGGCCAGCGCCACCGCCGCCTCGGCGTCCGGCACCGAACCCACGAGCTCGAGCCCGGGAGTGAGGTCGATCAGGTCCTCGAGCGCCTCGCGCAGGCCCTGCTCGTCGTCCGCCAGCAGCACGCGGACCGCATCCCCCTGCCATCGCCCCACGCCTCAGCCCGCCCGGATGAACGCCTGGTGCTCCGCCGGCAGCCACAGCTCCACGGTGGTGCCGGCGCCTGGTGCGCTGACCACCGAGATGCGGCCGCCGCTCGTCTCCAGGCGCTCCCTCATACCGATAAGACCCAGGTGCCCGGGTCGCTCCACGGGCTCGTCCTCCACCTCGAAGCCGATGCCGTCGTCCTCCACCCGCACGCTCCAGCCGCCCATGCTGTTCTCGATCACCACGTCCACCTGCGAGGCGCGGGCGTGCTTGCGGACGTTCGCGAGTGCCTCCTGGGCCACGCGGTAGAGCACCGTGCGAGCCTCGGATGGAGGCTCCTCCGACAGCTCGTCCCGCAGCGTGTACTCCAAGCCCTCTGGCTCGAGCGTGTGCGACAGGTAGGTCTCGAGCGCCGCGCCCAAGCCGTGCGCGTCGAGCGCGGGCGGGCGCAGCTCGAACAGGAGCTGGCGCAGGCTGCCGATGCTCGTGCGCACCGACTCGTCGAGCCTGGTGAGCAGCTGCTGCTGAACCGGGTCCCCGAGCTGGTCGGCGAGCAGCTGGAGGCGGATGGCGGCGCCGGTCATCACCTGGATCGAGTCGTCGTGAACGTCGGCCGCGATGCGCTCACGCTCCTCCTCCTGAGCGCGGACGAGGCCGGCAAGGAGCCGCCGGCGCTCCTCGTGGCCTCGCTCGAGCGCGTGCCATGCGCGCTTTCGCTCGCTGATGTCGCGCTGCACGATGCCGATGGCGGTCGGCTCGCCCGTGGCCGGGTGACGGATGACGAACGAGTTGAGCTCCACGTCCACGTCGGCGCCCGTCTTCACGTTGCGCAGCTGCGTCTCTCCGCGCCACGAGCCGCGCTCGAGCAGCGCCGGGTTCTCGGATCGGACGAACAACTCGCGGCCCCGTCCGGAGAGGCAGTCGATGATGGCGAGCGAGCGCGCCTCCTCGAGGTCGGCCGCGCCGATCAGCGTCCGCCCGGCCTGGTTCACGTAACGAAAGCGCCCATCCAACTCCGCGATGCCGATGAAGTCGCCCGCGTTCTCGGCGAGAGCGAAGAACGCCCGCAGGTCCTCTTCGGCCTCCTTGCGAGCCGTCACGTCGACGACCTGGAGGAAGATCTCGCGGGGCAGCCGATTGACGTCCCGGATCAGGGTGGCGGTGATGATCCCCGCCACTCGGGAGCCATCGGGACGCTCAAACGCAGTGTCGGCCTGGTACGAGCCCGTCCCGCCCGCCAGCAGCTCGCGCTGGCGCAGCTCGAACAGCTCGCGCTCCTCCTCGGGCACGCTGTCCGCCAGCGAGCCGGCGAGGATCTCGCTTGCCGGCTGGCCGAGCATCGTGCAGAAGGCTGGGTTCATCTCGATGAACGACCCGTCGAGCCGAAGCCGCGCCATGGCGATCGGCGCCTCGCTCACCACCTGCTCGAAGCGGAGGTGGCTGTCGCGCAGGCGGTCGCTGACCAGGCGGACCAGCTCGCCGACGATCGCGATCGTGCCGACGGCGAGCAGGATGCGGCTGATGTCGTTGCTGAAGCTGCCCGGGAAGCTCGGGTGAGCCACGCGGACGAGGATGGACGCGGCCGTGTAGCCCGCCGCCGCGAGCGCCGTCTGGAGCAGCGCGCGCCTGTAGGAGAAGAACCAGTAGGCGTAGGGCGTGGTCCAGACGTAGAAGTAGCCGAAGCCGCTTCCGGCGCGTCCCGAGAAGAACAGGGCGACCGAGATCAGGATCGTGCTCAGCGCGAGTGCGATCTCGAACGTCCGGGGCGGCCTGTCGTCGGCCTTTCCCGAGACGAGCAGCGCGCCGCCGATGAGGGCGACGGCCGCCACGGCGCCGACCGCCGTGGGAGTCGAGCCGCTGGGACGCGGCAGCACGATCCACAGCAGCCCGAGCACGCCGGCGCCCAGGAAGAGCATGCCGAGCGGCCGCGCCATCGCCCGCCCGTCGACAATCGGCCCCCTCTCAGGGACTCCGCTCAGCCCCCGCCGTCCCAGCATCACGACCTCCCGTGTCGTCGCTCGCGAATCCGAACCGCGATCACGAATTGAAACAAACCGCTCTCGCCGGCTCGGGAGGTACCTCTATTCGAGCATTCCCCGGCGCATCCCTTCGGCGACGGCCGACGCGCGGTCGTTCACGCCGAGCTTGTCGTAGATCCGCTTGAGGTGCGTCTTCACCGTCGCTCCGCTGAGGTACAGCCGCTTCCCGATCTCCGGGGCGGAGTGTCCCTCGGCGGTCAGGCGCAGCACCTCGAGCTCGCGCTCGCTGAGCAGCCCGGGCGAGTCCGCCGCCCGCGCACGGATCTCGTCGGCAAGGCCCGCATGGACCTCGGGTGCGAGCACGGTGTCGCCGCGCGCCACCGCAAGGATCGCGGCGCCGATCTCGGGCGCGCCGGCCTGCTTCGAGAGGTAGCCCGCCGCGCCCTCGGCCACGGCCTGGTGGGCCACCGAGCCCTTCACCTCGGCGGAGAGAAGAACCACCCGTGTGGGCAGCTTCTCCCGCACCACCGCCTTCAGCACGCCCATGCCGTCGAGGTTGGGCATCCGCAGGTCCAGCACCGCCACGTCGGGGCGCAGGCTGCCGATCAGCTCGAGGGCGGCGCGGCCGTCGTCTGCCTCACCGGCCAGCTCGAGCTCCGGGTGGCCCTCGACGATCGCAACGATCGCGCCGCGATAGACGGGGTGGTCGTCGGCGACGACGACCGACGCGCGAGCTTCCCGCGTCTCGTGCATCGTGCTGTTCTAACAGGTCGCTTACCTCCATCGGCCCGATCGATTCATCTCGCGTCGAGCCGATCGGGGGATAGCCGGCGCTCCGGCGCGGCTTCAACCTGACGGCCGTGGCCGCGGAGCGGATCCCTCCACGTCTCCTCTCGCTGTCTCAAGGAGACGGGCTCGACTCGGCCGTCGCGTCGATCGCGAGCGGGGACCTGGATGTCGTGCTGCTCGAAGTCGACGATCCGCCCGCCGCTCTCGCCGCACTCTCGCCACTCGCCAGAGAAGACCTTCTCCCAGCAACGGTGATCGCGCTCACCGGCAACGGGGCCGCCGACCTGGTCCACGCGCTCAGGAGGCTCGGCCTTCGCGCTGAGGAGATCGATGCCGCGCTGTCACCGGCGGAGATCCGCGGGCTGCTGGCCCAGCTGGCAGAGCCAGGGAGCTAGCGCACCGTGGCCCCTCACGTGGGGTGGGGGCCGCGGGGGCGCTGGTTCAACCCTGGGCGATCCGGTAGATCTTCCCGCTGCCCCAGTCGCCCACCAGCACGGACCCGTCGCTCATCGTGGCGAGCGCAAGCGGGTTCTTCAGCCCGGTGATGAACGGCGTGAGCTTGCCCGTGTAGCCCGAGCCGTTCTTCGTCAGCTCCACGCGCAGCACCTTACCGAGCTGCCATTCGGCCACGAGCGCCGAGCTGCCGATCACCGTGATTCCGCCAGCCGCGGCGTGCTTGTCGAGCACCGCGATCGCCTTCGGCACGGCGGCGCAGGCCGAGCCGCCCTGGCCGTAGCACTCGGGGAAGCCCCAGTCGTCGCCGTCGCGGACCAGCGCGAGCGCGTCGCCCGTCGTGCGCGCTCCGAGGTCGTTGCGCTGGTTCATGCTCACCAGCAGGTCGCTCGTGCCTGGGTAGAAGGCCAAGCCATACCCGGCCCGCAGGCGCTTCGCATAGAAGTGCACTTCGCTGCCGTCGGGCTTGAACGACACGATCGAGCCCGACCAGGGCGAGCGCGGGGTGCAGTGGTCGCAGTTGGCCGAGATGCTCATGATGAGGCGCCCGTCCGGCGCCTTCACGAGGTTGTCGTTCCAGCCGTGGCCGGCCGGCTCCTTCAGCACCAGCCGCCGATGGGTGAAGCGGTTGCCCTGCAGGCCGCTGAACGCGTCCACGCGTCCGATCGACGCGACGAACAGCTCGTCGCCGTCCCAGGTCAGCCCAAGCGGCCCCTTTAGCCCCGAGATCACCTTCACCGGGCGGCCGTCGCTCACCACGTATACGCCGTCGTGCTCGTGGCCCGACGCCGCCGAGGTGGTCACCCACATGCGCCCATGTGCGTCTAGCGCGAACGCCGACACGTTTGCAAGACCCCGCGCGTAGACGGTGGCGTGCATCCCGGCCGGGCCCTTCAGCCCAGCCCCGATGCTCACCAGCGACGCGGCGGAGGGCTTCACAGTGGAGCCGCAGCCGGCCAGTGCGAGGATCGCGGCCACCAATGCGAAGCGGCCCCCGGCGCGCCCCGGGAGCCGCATCGATCCCTTCCTTCTGACTACATGCCCGGGCAGTTGCCCGAGTGGCTCTGGCCCTGAGCCGGTGCTTGGCTCTGGCCCTGGCCTTGGCTGGGCACTCCCTCGAGCTGCCCTGGGTTCGTCGTGCCGTTCGGGGTCGTTGTGGTCGAGGGGGTGGTCGTGGTCGTCGTCGAGCTGGAGCTCGCCGCGTACGCGGCGGTGCCTCCGCCAATCGCGGCCGCGACCGTCAGACCCACTAGTGCGGTTCGAATGCTTGAACGCACGTTGGTCACCTCCTTTCGTCCGATGCGCTGACAACGGGATCCGGAGGTAACGCCACCGCCATAAGGACGGCTTGAACGTTGCGTCAGAGTTCTCTTACACGTCCGGCGGGTCGTAGATAGCGCGCTCGTCGACCTCGCGGTACAGCTGCATGCCGATCGGCCGCTCGCGCTCCTCCGCCAGGTGGCCCAGCAGCCCGGCCGTGCGGGCCAAGAGCGCCAGGCCGCGCAGCAGCTCCGAGGGGAAGCCCAGGTCGGCCAACGCCGCCCCGGCAACGCCGGCGCCGTTGATCGGCAGGCGACTACCGGTCTGTTCGGCGTGGGCGTCCGAGACCTCCCTCAGCGTACGCAGGTGCGCGCCCACCAGGCCGGTCTCCTCGGCGATCGCGTAGATGCGCGGGGTGCGCGGGTCCTCGACCTTGTGGATCGGGTGTCCGAGCCCCGGGATGCGCTGGCCGGCCGCGATCCGCTCCCCCACCGCACGAGCGGCGTCACCGTCCGAGTCGATGACCTCGTCGAGGAATCGTGCGGTGTCCTCCACCACGCCGAGGAAGACGCTGCCCGCGCCGAGCAGGCCGGCGGCGATCGCGCCCTGGATCGACTCGGGCGCTCCAGTGTGGGTGAGCCGAGCGGCCAGCACGGTGGGGGTGAGGCCGTGATCCGCGAGCGACACCAGCACGGCGTCGAGCAGGCGGGTCTCCTGCTCTGATGGCATGCGCTTCCTCACGAGCAGGAAGGTGAGCTCAGTGAGCGTGACCTTGCCCATCAGCTCGCTCGCCAAGTCGCGCCCCATGAGCGTGATCGAGTCGGCGTCCGATGCGCCGATGCCGGTGCGGAGCCAGGCGTCGTCGCTCATGCGGGCTGGGCCTCGAAGTCCACTTCCGAATCATTACGGTCCAGCGGCAGTCGATGCTTGGCGATGCGCCCGGTGGGCGTGTGCGGCAGCTCCTCCACCGCCTCGAGGTAGCGCGGCACCTTGAAGCGCGTGAGCCGATCCGCGGCGTGCTCCCGGATCGCCGCTAGGTCGGCGGCCTCACGTGTGACCACGAACGCCTTGATCTCCTCCTCGGTGAGCTCGGAGGGCACGCCGATCACCGCGGCCTCGAGCACGTCGGGATGGGTCTCCAGCGCCTCCTCGATCTCAGTTGGCGCGACGTTCTCGCCGCGTCGCCTGATCACCTCCTTCGCCCGCCCCAGGAAGGTGTAGGTGCCGTCCGGGTTCGCCTCCACGAGGTCGCCCGTGCCCAGCCAGCCGTCGTCGGTCAGCACCTGACTGGTCTCCTCGGGCATGCCCCAGTAGCCCTTCATCACGGCGGGGTTGCGCAACTGGAGCTCGCCGTCGACCACGCGCGCCTCGTTCACCTCGCCGAGCGTCGGATGCTGGCGGGGCGACCCAAGCGTGCCGTACGGCCGCGTGCCGTGCCGCCACACGAGGCCATACGGGCTCTCGGACAGCGCGTAGCCGCACACGATCCGCAGCCCGAAGCGCTCTTCCATCTCCAGCTGGCGCTCTTTGGTGGGCGACGGGCCGGTGTAACAGAGGCGCAGCGGGTTGTCGGCGTCGTCGGGCTGCTCGGGCTGCCGCATGAGGATCTCGAGCATCGCTCCGATCGCGTTGAACTCGGTGGCCCCGTAGCGGCGGGCGGAGTCGATGAAGCCGCTGGCCGAGAAGCGGGCGAGCAGCGCCACGCTGGCGCGGGCGGCGATCGAGCCGAGCAGCGAGTAGGCGGGCGCGTTGATGTGGAAGAGGGGGAGGGAGGTGAGCAAGCGGTCATCCGGTCCGAGCTCCATCCAGTAGGGAAAGCCCTCCGCCGCCATCGCGTATGCGCGGTGCGTCTGGGTGACGAGCTTCGAGCGCCCGGTGGTGCCGGACGTGGGGATGAGCACGGCGGGGTCGTCCTCGGCGGGCTGCGCGAGCCCGGCCGCCTGGCCGGAGGACAGCTCGCCGACATTGCCGTCGTCGATGACGAGCTTCGGCCCCACCTGGCCGATCAGGCCCTCGAGCTCGGCCTCGCTGCTGCGCGGGTTCATGGGCACCCATATCGCGCCCATGCAGGTGGTGGCAAGCCACGCGAACACGTACTCGGGGCGGTTGTGCGCGGTGGCAAGCACCAGATCGCCGCACGCGACACCGAGGTCGCTCAGCCCGCCGATGGCGCGCCCGATGCGGTCGTAGGTCTCCTCGTAGCTGAAGGCCTGGTCCTCGTGCAGGAGCCAGGTCTTGTCCGGCACGTCCGCCACCGCGGCGTCGATGAGCGCGGGGATGGTGAGCGCCATCAGCCGAGCGCGAGCCGCCTGACCTCCGCCACCGCCTCGAGCTGCTCGAGCGGCTCGTACATCGGATTCAGCAGCAGCTCGCCGGCGCCGGCCTCGATCAGCGGGTGGAGCTGCTCGGCGCAGTGCTCGGCCGGGCCGCGCAGCGCCACCGCCTCCGTCATGCCCGGCCTGCCGTACATGCCGTCGAGGATCGGCGCGAGCTTTTCGGTGGCGCGCCGCTCGTCGTCCTCCACCGCGATGTACACGCGCTTGGCGATGGGGAACGCGTCCGGGTCGCGCCCG